>JAAZCN010000113.1 GCA_012513245.1 Synergistaceae bacterium
AACTGGGGGATGGTTCTCGCAAACGACGGGGTCGACCCGATAAGCGGAGAGAGACTCGCTGAAAGCCGGATAGTTCAGATCATTAAAACTTTTATGGTCACCTGCGGTATGTACGACGGATCCGGAGAATTTGCGATCAAAGCAGGGATACCCTCAAAAAGCGGCGTAGGGGGCGGGATCCTCTCTGCCGTGGAAGGAAGAATGGGGATTGGTGTTTTCAACCCCTCCCTGGACCATAAAGGAAACAGCGTAGGAGGAATGCACCTCCTCGAATATCTTTCAAAAAGTCTTGGACTGCACTATTTCGCAGGCAAATCTCACAACTACTGCTGAGAGCAGTTGTAGGTGCAGGCAAGCGATAGGCTAGCAATAGGCAAACATCGGCAAGCAGTTGTAAGAGCCTGAGAACCTGGCCCTTCATCGTCTCCCTCGAATGCTTCAATCGGGGGCCCAGCGGCTTTGACCCTTGTCTATAACTAGCTTTTCAGTACTTAAACAAAAGCCGACGGATCCCCGATTTAAGCATTCGGGGACGACCGAGAGATGGCAAAGTCTTAGGTTAGAACCAACCGAATTTGCAACTAAAATTACCGATATTTGTCCCTTACGATTCTAACAACTGTTTGACCACGTTTGACAATTGTTTGACAAAAATTTTGTGTGTTGACGACCCGTGCGTCCGCCCTCACCACCGCTTGCCTATTGCTTGCCTACGCTTGCCAATTGCTTGCTAGTCCTTTGTCCGCCCTCCCTAACAACTGATTTGCAACCGACTCCCAACAGATTTGCTATCGACTCCCGCCAGATTTTTTTCTGGCAGTTCCTTCCGCCATTCCATCTCAGTATTTTATGTATTGACAATGTATAAAAAAAATAGTAATCTACACTAGTTTGGTAGGGATGGTGGGGATTGTGGCAATTACACAGAAATGTCAATATGCTCTTAGGGCTATATATGAGCTGGCGCTTCATCAGGACGAAGGTCCCTGGAAGATAGGGGCCATTGCAGAAGCTCAGTCTATACCGGTACGTTTTCTTGAAAATATCCTTAACAGTCTTAAGGGCGCGGGTATTGTTGATTCTGCCAGAGGGAAAGAGGGCGGCTATTATCTTCTGAAGAATGCCGACAACATAACCGTCGGAGAGGTCATAAGATTTGTCCAGGGCCCGCTGGGACCTGTTGAGTGCACAACTCGCATCGATGACGACTGCGATTTTTACAGCGACTGCGTATTCAGACCACTTTGGGACAAGGCAAGGGCAGCGTTGGAAAACGTTTATGACGGGACAACATTCCAAGATCTCGTCGACCAGTCAGTGAATATTTGCAGGACACCACAAGGTAGCTGCAATAGAAAAAAAGATATAATTTAAATCCTATACAAGAGGTGACTCGATATGACACCACGTAAGGTTTATTTGGACAACTCAGCAACAACTCAGGTCGATAAAAAAGTACTCGAAGCAATGATCCCTTATTTTTCGGAAGTTTACGGAAACCCCAACAGCCTCCACAAATGGGGAAGAGATGCAAGAGAAGGCGTAGACAAGGCCAGAGCGCAGGTAGCAGAGCTTGTAGGAGCGGAACCTAAGAACATTATCTTCACAGGAAGTGGAAGCGAAGCAGACAACATGGCAATAAAAGGGGCCGTATGGGCTCTTAAAGATAAAGGCAAACACATAATAACCAGTTCGATAGAGCACCATGCCCTTCTGGACACAGTGAAATGGCTGGGCAAAAACGGATATGAATACACGGTCCTTCCAGTTGACGAGACAGGGATGGTGGATCCGAAGGAACTTGAAGCTGCGATCAGACCGGATACAGTCCTTGCGTCGATAATGTTCGCAAACAATGAGATAGGGACGATAGAACCAGTAGCTGAACTTGGTGAGGTATGCCGCAAAAACGGAGTGCTTTTCCATACTGACGGAGTACAGGCAGCAGGCCACATAAAAATAGACCTAGAGAGTCTTCCGATAGACATGATGACTATGTCGGCTCATAAAATGTTCGGTCCCAAAGGAGTGGGCGCTCTTTACATCAGAAAAGGCATTAAGCTTATCCCTCTCACACATGGTGGAGGTCAGGAGTTTGGAGTTCGTTCAGGCACAGAAAACACCCCGGGGCTTGTAGGATTCGGAATGGCTGCGGAACTTGCGGCAAACCGCCTGGCTAACGGCGAAACAGACAACGAGATACGCCTTCGCGATAAACTTATCAACGGCCTTGAGGAGAGGATACCGGAGATAACACTGACAGGGCACAGGACAAAGAGGCTCCCCTATCACGCCAGCATATGCGTAAAGTATGTCGAGGGTGAAGGGATGCTCCTATTGATGGATGCCGCAGGTATAGGAGTTTCCAGCGGTTCGGCCTGCACATCAGGAAGTCTGGAACCAAGTTACGTGCTTCTCTCTCTCGGCATGGACCATCCGACGGCGCACGGCTCGGTTAGGATGACCCTCAGCAAAGATACTAATGATGAGGACATAGATTATGTTTTGGAAAAATTCCCGCCGATAGTAGAAAAGCTTCGCTCTATGTCGCCTTTCTACAAGAAGCACCAATAGACAAAAAATATCCCCGACAAAGGAGATGTTAGACCATGTACAGCGATAAGGTAGTAGATTATTTTATGAATCCCCGCAACGCAGGCAAGTTGGAAGACGCTAACGCAATAGGTGAAGTAGGAAACCCGAAATGCGGAGACGTAATGAAAATATATCTTAAGATCAACGACCGGGAGATCATTGAAGATATAAAGTTCGAAACATTCGGATGTGCGGCGGCCATAGCTACAAGTTCGATGATAACAGAGATGGCTAAAGGCAGGACGATCACAGAAGCTCTTAAGATCAACAACAAAGACGTAGCAGATGCTCTTGGCGGGTTGCCGCCTGCAAAGCTGCACTGTTCACTCCTTGCCCAGCAAGGTATTGAAGCAGCTGTTGCCGATTACTTTATACGCAAGACAGGCAAGGCTCCTGAGGGGTTCAAAACCAAAGCGACCTGTACGGCATGCGACGGCTTATGCGGCGGAGTCACCGATGATCACGAAGAGGAAGAAGAGACATTTGTAAGCGAGGACCATCGCGCTGCAGAATAATAAAAATGCATCGGGAAAGATAATAGCGGTATGCACATCTCCTGAAAAAGGGATGATAAAGCATGACGTGGGTGAAGGTCTCCTTCTTGAAGAGATCGGAATAGAGGGAGATGCCCACGCCGGATTCATGCATCGCCAGGTCAGCCTGATCGCGATCGAGGACATAAGGACCATGATGGAAAAGCTCCCCGATCTTGTCCCAGGAAGCTTTGCAGAGAACCTGACAACTGAGGGTTTCGACCTTTCTGCCCTTAAGATAGGTGACAGGCTCAAAGTAGGCGATACAATACTCGAAGTCTCGCAGATAGGCAAAGAATGCCATACAAAATGTGAGGTCTTCAAAAAAACAGGGGAATGTATCATGCCCAAAAAAGGGATATTCACCCGCGTTATCAAGGGCGGAAAAGTAATGACAGGAGATGCTATCCAGTTCAATAATTAAATTATTTAGTCTGATCACAGGCAGCTGGGCAGCATATACGCCGGCTGTCTTTTTATTATCAGTCAGACATCACGGAGGAGATAAAATGAGCGGCACTGAACACAAAAAAGAACATCACCATGATGATGAACATCAATGCTCGTGCTGCTCATCATCAGGAAATGAAAATATTTTCTGCGAATCTGAAGAGGATGAGAATGAGGAAAGGGCTAATTTTACCAGGGAGATAACTTTTCTCTCAATAACAGGCGTAATATTTGTCCTTCTGCTCGCAACGGAAGAATTTTATTCCGGATCGATCAACGGAGTGCTTCTATCCTCTGCTTTCATGATCCTCTATCTGGTTTGCGGCCTGCCTGTTCTAAAATCAGCATTCCGTGCGATATTGAAGTTTGATGTTTTTAACGAGTTCACGCTCATGGGATCGGCCACACTTTCGGCTGTAGCTATAGGAGAGATGTCGGAGGCTGTCGGTGTCATGATCTTTTACAGATTGGGAGAGGCTTTCCAGGAGAGGACATCTTCCCGGTCCAAACGTTCGATAAAAGCACTTCTGGCTACCAAACCGCTCTTCGCAAGAATAATTAAAGATGGAGAACTGATCGAAACAGACCCCAAAGAAATAGTCAAAGGTGACATCATACAGGTGTTACCCGGAGAAATGATACCTATCGACGGCATCATAAGGTCCGGAGCATCAGACATTGATTCATCTTCAATGACCGGAGAGTCGATCCCGGTCCATGCAGTCCAGGGAGATCAGGTCCACGGAGGAACGCTTGCTCTTGACGGACTCCTCACAATAGAGGCGGCAGGGCCCTTTGAAGATTCGACTATCGCAAAGATGCTCGATATGGTTCAAAACGCAGCAGCACGAAAATCTCCGACAGAACGGTTCATCACAAGATTTGCAAAATGGTATACACCTGCTGTTTTTGCTATTGCTTTGATGGTAGCATTCATCCCGCCCCTGACCGGTCACGGAGAATTTAGGGACTGGTTTTACAGGGGACTTGTAATGCTGGTCATATCCTGCCCATGCGCTCTGGTAATTTCCATACCCCTTGGATATTTTGGGGGGATAGGAAGTGCTTCAAAAAGAGGTATTTTAGTAAAGGGAGCCAATGTTTTTGATGCGCTTGGCAAGGTCACTATTGCGATATTTGACAAAACAGGAACTCTTACTTATGGCCGTTTCAAGGTGACAAAGGTCGTTCCGTTTGGAGAGGTCAGCAGGGAAGAACTTCTGAAGACCGCGGCAGCTGTGGAAATGGGATCGACTCACCCTGTGGCAGCATCGATAATCGAAGCTGCGGGAGAGACAAAGATCGACCCTGACGCTCTCATGACACAGTCCTCCGGAAAAGGGATGATCCTTACAAAGGGTGATTCTATTACGGCAGTTGGAAACACGGCTCTAATGAAGGATTTCGGCATCACGGCTGAGGACGTCTCTACTCACGGAACGGTAGTCCACGTCATGAAAAACAGTCTGTATATGGGATACATAGTCCTCCAGGACAGTCTCAGGAAAGAATCAGGAAGAGCCATAAGAGAGCTGCGCGAGCATGGGATCAAAGAGATCTATATGCTTACAGGAGACCGCGAAAGCGTAGCCGGACTGATATCAGATGAACTTGGTCTCAACGGTTATCGTTCAGAACTGATGCCTGAGGATAAAGTTGAAGCATTGAAGGAGATATGCAAAGGAGAGACCCAGAAAACTCTCTATGTAGGCGACGGCATAAATGACGGTCCCGTCCTCGTGACCTCCGAAACGGGCATCGCCATGGGAGGGTTCGGCTCTCAGGTCGCAGTCGAGGTAGCCGATGCGGTGATACTTGACGACTCTCCTCTTAAAGTTGTCGAACTCCTCCGTATCGCAAAAAAGACAAGGACGATCGTTTGGCAGAATGTATTTATGGCTCTCGGAGTAAAAGGAATATTCCTCATAGGAGGCGCAGCAGGGATCGCCGGTCTCTGGGAAGCAGTCTTCGCGGATGTCGGTGTCGCTCTTCTTGCGATCCTTAACTCGACACGGGCCTCAAAAATATAACCATATTTTCCGGCCCTGCCTCTTCCATGCAGGGCCGGTCTTTTAATTCCAATTAAATCGGTGATCAGGGTTTTGTCTCAGATGAACATATCGAGCAGTCGCGGAAGAGGCATCCGCCGTCGAGATTCGATACATCAAAACCCTCCTGCCTCATGAGGCAGGCCGCATAGTACCCTTCCTTACCGTTCCTGCAGTGGACATATACCGGTTTGCTCTTGTCCAGCTGACTAAGCCTTCCGCGAAGTTCCTCCAGCGGTATGCGCTGGAATCCGTCGATCTTTACCGAGGAGACAGAGATGTCATCATCTCCCCTGACGTCTATGAATATCGCCTCTTCTTCGTCAGGCATTCCTTCTATCGAGCTCCATTCGGCCTTTTGAAGTTTTCCTGCCAGTATGTTCTCAATGACAAATCCGGCCGTGTTGACGGCATCCTTAGGCGTTCCAAAAGGAGGCGAATATGCCAGCTCAAGCTCGGTCAGGTCATGTGCGTCAGCTCCCATACGGATGGAGGCGGCCAGAACGTCGCAGCGTTTATCGACTCCCGTATAGCCTGTTATCTGCGCTCCCAGTATCCTTCCTGTAGGCACCTCGAAGACTATCTTGATCGCCATTTCCTGTCCTCCGGGATAATAGCCTGCATGGGGATAGTGGTAGATCAGCACCTTGTCGTAATTCAGACCGTTCTTCTGAGCCTCTTTTTCGCTCAGCCCTGTGAAGGCAACTGTCATGTCAAAGATTTTCAGCGCACCGGTACCCTGTATCCCGCCGTATCTGCTGTTTATTCCCGCTATATTGTCTGCCGCTATACGTCCCTGTTTATTGGCAGGACCGGCTAAAGCCACAGACGCGGGCTGTCCGGTAATGAAATTTTTTACCTCTGTCACATCGCCAACCGCGAAAATATCAGGATCAGAGGTCCTCATATGTTCATCGACCTTTATAAAACCCCGTTCGTTGACGATAAGACCGGCTTCTTTCGCAAGTTCACCTTGAGGTCTCGCTCCTACTGACATCAGTATCATATCTGCATCTATACCGCTCTCGCTGAGCTTGACCGTAAATCCATCATCCCTCTTTTCTATGGCAGTCACACCATCATTAAGGATGACCTCTATACCTTTTTCTCTGACGTATTTAAGGACAGGGAGAGCCATATCCGCGTCCAAAGGGGCAATAAGATGGTCGCTCAGCTCAACTATAGTAATTTCCATTCCTGTCTCAGTGAGGTTTTCTGCTACTTCCAGCCCAATGGCTCCTCCACCGACGATAACGACTTTTTTTACATTTTTTTCTTTGATATATTCTTTTATCTTTACCGCATCCGGGATATCCCAAAGCGTAAAGACTCCATCTGTATCTATTCCCGGAATATTGGGCCGAAAAGGAGAAGCCCCGGTCGATATGATCAGTTTGTCATAGCTCTCTGTGTATTTTTTACCTGTCTCGAGATCCTCAACTTCTACTTTTTTATTCTCTCTGTCTATAGAAGTAACTCTGTTGTTCACCTTGGCCTCGATATTATTTTTCTTTGCAAACTGCTCAGGGGTCCTCACTATCAGCTTGTTCCTGTCATGGATGATCCTGTCGTCAAGGAAGTATGGCAGACCGCAGGCAGCGTATGAAACGTAAGGCCCCTTATCAAACATTATTATCTCAGCCTTCTCGTCAAGCCTGCGCAGCCTCGCAGCTGCAGTAGCTCCTCCTGCAACTCCGCCTATGATCAGTACTTTCATTTTTGCTGCCTCCTTTTAGTTTGATCGGTTGTTTTTTCATAATAAAACATATACATGGCAATATATTAACATCATTTATGGGCCGCCTGTACAGAGATCCTTATTTAGCGGATAATCAGTAAAAGCTGCAAAATATTTTTACGTAAAGGAGAGGGACCCTATGCTGTTTATATGTTATCCGACTTGAGGAACGTGCAGAAAAGCCCGGGAATGGCTTGACAAAAACAAGATAAAATACCAGGAGCGTGACATAAAGATCAACAACCCCACCGCAGAGGAAATTAAAAAATGGCACAAAATGAGCGGTGCTGATCTGAAAAAATTTTTCAACACAAGCGGCCAGCTTTACAGGAGCCTTGAACTTAAGGAGAAGCTCCCCAATATGAGTGAGGATGAGCAGATAAAACTGCTTGCTACAGACGGGATGCTTGTCAAAAGGCCTATTCTTGTAGGAGATGATTTTGTTATAACAGGATATAAAGAAGAGGAATGGAAACAGAAAGTTATCGGTGCAAAATAGCAAGGGACTGCAAAATACTGAAACACAAGACTGTTCACGCATTAATGCCGATAGAAATGAACAAAGCTAAGTGCTATTATTATAGGACTAGTTCTAGGTAATGTTTATGCAAAACAATACAACATGGAGGGATCCTTAATGCTTACCAGCTCACGCAACCAGTTTAAAGGAACAGTTAAATCAGTTAAAAAGGGCGCAGTAAATGATGAGATAATCATAAAGCTGCCCGGAGGAACAGAGCTAACCTCAATAATCACTGAGACAAGCACGACAGCCCTCGGCCTCAAAGAGGGCACAGAGGTAATAGCTCTCGTAAAAGCACCATGGGTGATACTGGCAACGGATCTTGAAGGCATCAAACTCTCAGCC
>JAAZCN010000014.1 GCA_012513245.1 Synergistaceae bacterium
ACATTACACCGTATTCTTCTATATTATCAGCCAGACGGAACCGGAGAAGTTTTTTATTTTTACTGATAAAATGCGAAGCCCCTTCTTCCGTCAAAATAACCTTGAGAGGTAAATCCAGCAGAGGCTTTTTACTCGATGCACACATGTTACTTTCTTTCTCCTATATCTTTAGAATTATACACTATTATGACTCTTTTGTAAAATCCCAAAACTCATACTATTGACGTTTTCTTTCGCTTTCGTTTATCCTGTTGTTTATGAACAAGTGCCGATATTTATACTTATTCCTGGTCTTTCTCCTGCTGACACAGGCTCTTGTTTCTCAGCAAAACCGTTCGCAGAACCTCGAAGGCAAACTTGTGTCCGACGGATTCACCGTTACAAAGCAGTTGTTATCAGGTTCATTATCGGAAGAATTCCCCTATAATATTGTTATTTCTTTACCAAGTACCCTTGAATATCCCCTATACAGGTTTTTTATTGTAGTTTCGCAGGAAAATGCTCAAATGTATTATTCAGAGGTAACACAGTTAATTAGGTTGATGCAAGAGAGGCCTGCTTCCTATCCTGTAGAAATAGTACTTTGTGCAAATAATGAGTCTCCTCATACATCACTTTCCAACTCCTTGTCGGGAATAAAAACCTACATTCAGCACCTTGAGTCGGTTTCATACACGACATCTGTTGAACTGTTGTTTACACAGCAGAATTCTGACCGTAAAACGGTCGTAGAAATAGGAACAAAGGGCCGTGTCAGTCCTTCGTCCTTTGTTGATGCATTACTAAGAAGCCTTGAGGCATCACAGACTGAATTCACCATTAAGGGAAGATTTAATTCCTTATACAGAATGGGATTTGTGTCTGTTTCCCCGGTCGTATCATATATGATCAATCAGGAAATTCCGTCTGCTGCATTATGTATTGATCCTTCCTCGATTAAGAGCATTGCACAGGCCCTTTCTTTTTTTACCGGGAATACTAAGCCTCCCGATGTTGATAACTGGGACAATAATTACACTCTTTTACAGGTATTTGGAAAGCGGCTTATAGTACCGGAATATATTCTCATGATGGTTATAATTGGAGTATCAGGTGTATCGCTTTTTTTCCTTTGCAGTTTTTCTTTTCTTGTAGGAAAAGCAACCATGTTACGGAAAGAGGAGCTGAGCAGAACCTGGTATCTGCTGCCGATCATAATTGGAATAACGGCCTTATTCCTGCACCTTGCGCAGCAGCTGACACTCGTAATTTTTCCTTCCTGGCAATATAACGATATTACCGCCTTAATTATTAAACTTGCATTCGGACTCGTATTTTTATCGTTTGTGTCGCTTGCACAGTATCTATTTTCATTTCCTCTGACGTCCTTTATATACGGATACCTTCTGCTTATTGTTGTGTTTATTAATATTTTTATCTTTACTACTGCCGATATTTCACTCTTTATTCCATTTTCAGCAGAGTATCTCATTGTTTATGCAACCCGTTCTTCAAAAAAGAAAAGAGGCATTCTTATTTCTGCTGTTCTTATGACCCTTCCCTTCCTACCCTATGCAGTTCTGCTAGATACAGATACAAGAAATAATTTACTACGCGCTTTTTTTAACACAAATTTACTGGGAAATATACTGTTTGCCTGTTTTGCTGTTCCCTTTGAAATTATGTGGATTAGAATAATGGTCAGAATGAAATTGTTCGGAAAGCAAAAGGGTGTTTCATTAAAACAGATTCTTATTGAGCTTGGAGGCACAGCCCTCATTGTAATTCTTATAAGCCTTTCGGTGAGCATTGTACGGGCAAAAACTACAAATGAATTTAGAAATATCGAACAAAAAAACATTATTCAAACGAGTTCGTATTCGTATACAGCTGCAGAAGTCGAGCGCTCTGTCCTTTTTAATAAGGCTGCAGCAAAGGTAACAGTATCTTCGTCGCTTCCGGTGGTACGGTACAACCTGCATATAGAATCTGAATCTCCGCTGCCGATCTATGATGCCAACTACCCTTACGATTCATTGTCAATAGAAGGTTCGGCTGTTTTTACCCTTGATGATTATCCGCCCAATCCTTTACAGCTCCGCTTTTCATCTCCGGCAGATTTCGACTCCGAATTAGTTATTACAGCGTATATACTCCATGGCTCAACCATCATTGAAGAAAAAAAATCTATTTTTTTTAGAAGGAACAGTAAATGAGCGTTCCCGTTTTTCTTCATGTGGATCTTGATGCGTTTTTTGCCTCTGTTGAACAGCTTGACTTTCCTGAATACCGGGGCAAACCGGTTATTGTGGGAGGAAAACCCGGGGACCGCAGAAGTGTAGTTTCCACCTGTTCGT
>JAAZCN010000015.1 GCA_012513245.1 Synergistaceae bacterium
CAGTAGCTACGGGGCCCTTGCCCTTATCAAGATTCGCTTCTATAACAGTACCTTCCGGTGCGGCGTTGGGATCTGCCCTAAGTTCCTGCATTTCTGCGACCAGAATGACCATCTCCAGCAGCTGATCAACATTTACGCCGGTTTTGGCACCAACGTCGACCATGATAGTGTCGCCACCCCACTCTTCGGGAGCAAGTCCGTAATCTGAGAGCTGCTGGCGGACCCTTTCAGGTTTGGCTGCCGGCTTGTCTATCTTGTTGACCGCAACAACTATTGGAACTCCGGCTGCTTTAGCATGGTTCATTGCTTCAATGGTCTGGGGCATGATACCGTCATCGGCTGCGACTACCAAGATCGCAATGTCAGTGACCTGAGCTCCCCTTGCGCGCATAGAGGTAAAAGCCTCATGTCCGGGCGTGTCGAGGAATACCATCGTATTACCTTCGTAATTGACCCTTGAGGCACCTATATGCTGGGTGATACCTCCTGCTTCCTTCTCTGTCACTTTTGTCTTTCTTATGTAGTCAAGGAGCGTCGTTTTGCCATGGTCAACGTGACCCATGACAGTAACGATCGGTGGCCTGAAAGGCAGATCCGAAGGGTCCTTCGCTGCAACGTCCTTTCCCCTCTTTGGTCCTTTTTTAGGGGACAGTTGCTTATCTTCTTTGCTCACAATTTTCGTATCAGGCTTGTCTTCAGCAGCCTCTTTCTGTTGCGGCGTTCCAAAGACGAAGTGCTTCTCGAAACCTTTACCAAGTATTTCTAAGATCTTCTCATCAGCGGTAACCGTTGCCGGTACCATAAGCCCCTCTGACATGAGGATCTTAACTGCGTTCCCCGGCTTTTCACCGATACTGGCGGCCACATCAGAAACCGTAGCACCTTCGCTGATATTCACTACCGGGTAAGTCGTTAAGGCTTCGACAGCCTTTTTCTCTTCCGCATCTTTTCTTTTCTTCAGTTCTTCTTCGACAAGCAGGTAAACCTCCTCATCAATAGAACTCATATGCGATTTGATATTGACCCCGATTTCAGTCAATAATTCCACCATCTCCGTGTTGCTCATCTCAAACATTTTTGCGAGACTATAAACTCTGATTTTGCTCATTGGCATCACTCCTGTCATAAATTGCCAAAACTTTCTTAGCCAGTCCACCCTGCGGAAGCGCGGCGATCTGTGCTGATCCTACCCCGAGAAATGATCCCAGAGTGGTCCTATCCGTATTTTCCAATTCCAGCAGTACAGCTTCTCCACGTTCGACCCTTGGCTTCAGGGAACGGAGAACATTGGCAGAACAATCTGAAGTTACGATCACTACAAGCTTTTCACTATGTTTGCCGGCTAACACCTGATCCTGTCCAATAAGAAGTATTCCTGCTCTTCTGGAAAGCCCAATAATATTCATCAGTTCCTCATTTTTTGACTGACTCATCTCAAGCCTCCCTCTTTTCATCTATGCAAAGTGTCATGAGGTTTTCGTAAATATCCTCGCTGACATCTGTCTTAAGAGCTCTGGATAGCGCTTTTTTCTTTTTTGCGAACATAACACACTCCCGGCAGCTGCATACATACGCTCCGCGACCGTTAGCTCTCCCTGTCGGATCATATCTTACCTCTCCTTCAGGAGTTCTTATAACTCTCAGAAGTTCGCGTTTGGGAGATTCTTCGCCGCATCCAACACATGTACGGGGACGTTTTCTTTTTTCTGCCTTACGTTCCTCGCCCATCATACAGTTCTATCCTTCGTCGTCTTCGATCACACTGCTCAGGTCTTCAAAAAGATCCTTCATAGTAGGAAGCTTTTCGTCCTCTTTGACCTTTATGTCAATCTTCCAGCCTGTCAGACGTGCAGCAAGCCTTACGTTCTGCCCGGCTTTCCCTATTGCAAGAGAGAGCTGATCTGAGCGGACATAAACAACGACAGAGCGGTCCTGTTCAAGAAGAGGTTCTACTTTCTGCACTTTAGCAGGAGAGAGGGCATTCCTTATATAAGTAAGGATATCCTGGCTCCATACGATAATATCTATCCTCTCGCCATGCAGTTCGTTGCTTATTGATTTGATTCGAGCTCCCTGCTTGCCTACGCATGCCCCAAGCGGCTCAACGTTTGTATCAAGGCTTGCCACTGCTATCTTGGCACGAGTACCTGCCTCCCTGACAATGTTGCGGATCTCGACCACGCCGTCCTGGATCTCCGGCACCTCAAGCTCAAGAAGCTTGTGCAGGAGTTTCGGGTGAGTCCTCGATACTATTATGCGTGGACCTCTTGTTGTCTGCCTTACATCAAGCAGATAAAACTTCATTCTTGAACCCGGAAGATATTTCTCTCCAATTATACGCTCTTCCTTGGGCATTATAGCCTCTGTTTTCTCGCTAAGGCGAACCAGTACCTGATCACCTTCTGACTTGAATATCGTTCCCGTAATTATATTACCTATCTTGTCTGAGAACTGCTCGTAGATAACCTGCCGCTCAGCATCCTTCAATCTTTGAATGATGACCTGTCGGGCTGTCTGGGCAGCGATGCGGCCGAAATCTTCAGGAAAAACTTCCTTCCTTACCACATCTCCGGGTTCGACGTCATCATGCCCCCTGCGCTTTGCCTCAGCAATAGATATCTCAGCTTCATCGGAAGTCTCGTCAGCGACAACAAGTCGTACCTCATAAAGGGTAAAATCCCCGGTATCGACATCAATATGCACTTCTGCCGTCTGATTGCCGCTCTTGTACTTCTTATAGGCAGAAACCATAGCGGCTTCGAGACTAGCAACGATGATCTCCTCCGAAAGTCCCTTTTCTTCCTCTATCTGCTTAAGTACTTTCTTGAAATCTTTTCCAAGCTGCATCTATTAAACTCCTCTCGTGAAATTATTCATATCCACATGTGTTCCAAATTGACTGGCTGGGCCTTATAAAAACGTTTTTTTGAACTTACTTCTTCTTGATCTTCTTAAACGTCTTCTTCTGTCCCTTTTCTTCTTTATACACGAGCTTGCCTTTTTTTATATCTGCAAAGGGAACCGAACTCTCTCCGTCCGCAAAAAGCAAATGAACTCTTCCGTCATCATCTACTCCGTTTATGATACCGGCGATCTTTTTGCCGCCCTTGAGCGATACCTGTGCTTCTCTGCCGGAAAATGTTTTATAGTCTTCGGGTGTAAATAAGGGACGTTCCAGACCGGGTGAACTGACCTCAAGATAATATCTTTCGGGAAGAGAGGTTTCCATCTCATCAAGATAGACATTTATCTCTCTGGCTACTGCTTCACAGTCAGACAGGTTTACTCCTCCGGGCATATCAACATAGACTCGGAGGATCTTCATCTCATCCTCAGTCACGTTTTCAAAACCAACACAGTCGTACCCGAGCAATTCTATCCGCTCTCTGAGTCCGCTGTATACGTCTCCCAGCTTGATCTTTTCCATCAAATACCCCCTGTAAAGCAAGAAGAGTGGGCACGACCCACTCTTCCAGTACTTGCCCCTGAATTAGTTATTAAATTTTAGCATTAATCCCATAAAAAGCAAGCAATTGTGATTTAGAGCGGCGCTAACTTAGCAAGGCTTGCGGAGCCCCA
>JAAZCN010000114.1 GCA_012513245.1 Synergistaceae bacterium
ATTATAAGCTAAGGGACATATGAAAAGAGAGCCGGCTAAGTTAGAAAAAATGATTGCTATGCTGCAGATTGGCTTGGTTTCAAAGTAAAAGCGGCTGACAAGTATAAGTCAGCCGCTTCCTGCGATAGTGGAGTTGTATATATTACCTCATCAGCTGCAGCAATCCCATGCTGAATATCGGGAAATATGTAAAGAGAAGCAGGCATCCGACCATTGCGACAAAGGCCGGGATGATCTCCCTTGAAATATTCTCTATGCTCTCTCCGGATATCGCAGAGGCGACGAAGAGGTTTATGCCGTATGGCGGTGATATAAAACCACAGGCAAGGTTGACGGTGATTATCAGCCCAAAGTGTATCGGGTCGATACCTATCATCTTGACGACCGGAAGCAGTATTGGTGTCAGGATTATGACGGCGGCTATGTTGTCTACGAAACAGCCTATAACAAGAAGGAATACGTTGATTATCATCAGGAGCAGGAACGGGCTGTCCACAAAGGTCGTAAGCCATGCAGCTATCTTTGCCGGTATCTGCGCCATTGCAAGATAGCTTGCGAAGGCCATCGAAAGGCCGATAAGGAACGAAGTGGCACCGTTGATGAGACCTGTCGATTTAAGACAGTCATAAAGGACCTTCATATCCAGTTCACGGTATATGAATTTGCCTATCAATACTGAATAGACAACTGCTACGACTGCAGCTTCGGTAGGGGTAAATATGCCTCCGTATATTCCGCCCAGTATTATGACGGGAACAAGCATTGCCCAGAAAGATTCTTTGAATGCTTTTGCCACTTCTGAGAACTTGGGGCGCTCATTCAGTGTCAGGTATTTGCGTTTTTTGGCAGTGCCGTAGCATACAGCCATCAAGGCGATGCCGATTATGATCCCCGGGATGATCCCTGCGATGAACATGTCCCCGATCGAGCACTGAGCTACTACACAGTAGATGACGAATGGGATGCTGGGAGGGATGATAACTCCTATAGTTCCGGCGGCCGCAGTTATAGCTGCAGCAAAACCCCCGTCATACTTCCTCTCTTTCATGGAGGGGATCATGAAGGAGCCTATAGCCGAGACTGTCGCCGGTCCCGATCCGGAGATCGCAGCGAAGAACATGCACGCAAGGACCGTTACCATAGCAAGGCCTCCGACGATGTATCCGACGAGGCTCTCCGCAAGGGCTACAAGCCGGCGGGAAATGCCTCCGTTGCACATCAGGGCTCCTGCAAGTATGAAGAACGGTATTGCCAGCAGCGGGAACGAATCGAGCCCTGTAACGGATTTCTGGGCAAGCATTATCATAGGTATGTCGGATGTCATCAACATGGCAATGCACGTTGAAAGCCCGAGAGTGATGCCTATGGGAATGCTGAGTGCTATTGTGACGATAAGGATGGAAAAGAGGATAATAGCTTCCATGGTCCCGCCTCCTATTCCATTATCTCTGCCGCAGGTGATGCAGGTGCGGGCAGGCCATTTTTATGCAGCTTGTAGAATTCGACTAAAAGCCTCAGGCACATGAGGGCGCACCCCACCGGCACGGATGCATATGGCCAGGTCATCGGTATCCGCATCGCCGCAGATTCCTGCCCGGTCTCCTGGAGGAATATCAGCAGCATCGTCCCTTGCCATGCCAGGAAGAAACTGAATGCGAACCATACTATCAAAATCATATATTCAAAATATATGCGTGATTTCTCTTTTATCATATTTGCGAACATTTCGACCCTGAAGTGGCTTCTTTCTTTGACCGCGTAACTTGCGCCTATCCAGGAGAGCCACAGAAAAATGAAACGGGCCAGCTCTTCGCTCCAGGAGAGCGAGTTTGAAAAAACATATCTCATTACTACCTGAATAAAGACTATAACTGTCATTATTGCCATTGTCCAAACACAGAAGTACTCTTCAATATTATCAAGGAATTTACTCACAGCCATCGCAGGTACGACCTCCTTTTAATGCAAAAAAGCCGCTTCCGTCCCGCAGGGCGGAAGCGGTGGTGCAAATATTGCTCTTATTTCTGTACTTTCTTGATTATTTCCATAAGATCCTTGCCGAGATCCTTTTCGAACATCGGGTAGACCTTGGCTGTTGCTTCTACAAAAGGTTTCTTTTCTTCTGCTGTGAGGGAGTTTGCTTTCATTCCGGCCTTGATTACTTTTTCCTTGAATGCGCCTTCCTCTTTTTCCATAAGTTCACGCTGTTTTGCTGTGGCATCCTTGGCAGCCTTGACTACGAGCTTGTTGAGGTCTGCCGGGAGTTTCTCCATGAACTTCTTGTTTGCGATAAGGATCTCGTAGGAGAATACATGTCCTGTCTCGGAAACAAACTTCTGTACTTCGTAGAACTTACCGTCATCGATCATTGCATAGGGGTTTTCCTGTGCATCAACAGTTCCCTGCTGCAGCGCGGTGTAGAGTTCGCCCCAGCTCATTGGTGTAGGGTTTGCTCCGAGTGCCTTGAAGAATGCGATGTGCATCGGGTTTTCCATCGTACGGATCTTCAGGCCTTTGAGGTCTGCAGGGCTCTTGATGGGTTTCTTGCTGTTGGTCACGTGGCGGAATCCGTTCTCCTGGTAGCCGAGAATAAGTATGCCTTTGGCAGCCAGGTAGCCGTTAAGTTTCTCTCCGAGAATACCGTCTACTGCTTCAAATGCGGTCTTTCTTGACGTGAAGAGATAGGGCAGGTCTAGAGCCTGGATCCTCTTGTCGAATCCTGCGAGCGCGGACGAAGAGGGGATAGCCATCTGGATCGTGCCCATCTGTACTCCTTCTGAAAGCTCACGGTCACCGCCAAGCTGTCCGTTGGGATAGAGCTCGACCTTGATCTTGCCCTTTGAACCCTCTTCGACCTGCTTCACGAAGACCTCTTTCATAGCCTTCATTGTCGGGTGTGAGTCAGAGCCGATGTAACCGACCTTGATGGTGTATTCCGGAGCTGCGAAAGCGGTGCCTGCGAATACTGCTACTAGTGCTATAACCATAAAAACTGCAAAAAGCTTTTTCACTGTTGTTTCCCCCTTATATTCTTAAATTTTCTGGATTTATAGAAAACGCCCTTTTTGAGGCGAACCTATCCTTATCGATCAAGCTATTTCTTTTTTCTGACGCGGACCTCACCCTTGTCGGCATCGACCTCTACGTAATCTCCGTCCTCGATAGCTTCATACGGGTCGGTCTCCATGCGGTCCACCATCGTACATCCTACCATTACTGCAGAGGATACTATAACAGGTTCTGTGTCTTTTAGTATGATCGCAGCGGGAAGATTATTCTTTACCCAGAGCTGGTAGAAACCGTCTACCTGGACGACGGAGCTGCCCTTACCGGATTTGAGCACCAGTATCTTGTTGGCTATGCTTTTACCGTGGATGGCATGATTTCTTTCAATAACAGTGCCGGTCTCGGGGTCTATAAGGTAGAAACACATTGCGTCAGTGGAGACTAATGCCTCTCCGCTAGCGCATCCCTTAACTATTTTACGGCATTTATAAACCTTCATATCCTCAGCCATTAGTCCAGCCTCCCTTTTATTGCTGCTTCGACACACTCTGAAAGTCTGCGAATAGCGAATGGCTGTCCGCGTCGCTCTCTGTAGTATGCGCACTTTGGAGAGTCTGTCACGCCAAGGTTTCCTTCGAACGACTTCCAGCATGGCTCGTCGATGCAAGTGTTTCCGACCATGCGGACTCCAAGAAGCTCAAGTTGCTGACGAAGGTAAGAACGTTCAGCAAGTTCTACCGCGCCTGACTCAGCAAGGATCCAGAAGGCCGTGTTGTGGCTGACCTTTCTTCCTGAGAAAAGGTTTGCCACCTCAAGAAGCTGATTGTAGGTGTAGTGGGGACAGCCGAGCATTACGAGATTTATGTCGCCTGTGGCCTCTGTAAGCTTCGTTTCTCTATCTTTTAAAGTCTTTGTCGTGATCACGGCCATGGGTGCAGGTATTTTTTTGCCGCCGAATGCCGCGTCGAGTGTTGGTGCCTCAGGTGTGATGCCTACCATGTGGTACATGGCCACTGCTCCGCTTGTTGCAGCTTCTGCTCCGAAATAGAGGAAATCTTCCTGGCTTGGGTTGGGTTTGTTTTTGAAGACAAGGACGGGATTGAGTGATCCCGCTAAATCTCCAACGCAGTGGCCGAGGATGCCCCAGTCATAACATTCGTTCAGTTCTGCATCGACCTCTATAAGCAGGTCGCCATGTCTGTTTTCGTCGAGGTGGTATCCGTAATAGGGAGTCTTTCCTATGACTGCAGCGGCAAGCGCGCTTATGGATGATTCACGGTTTGAGCGCGCGCCGAGGGCTCCGTTTACATAGGGGGTAGCGCTTGATTCTGAAAATGCTATGTGTTCGCCCATAAAAGGAACGTTGGAGCATACACCGGGAGCGCAGTGGTAAGTAAGTATGGCACCGATCTTACGGTACGCGTTGCCTGTGCGGTTCGCGAGATCGAGTTCATCTTTTGTGACATCAAAGAACCTTGTCAGATAATCAGTGTCCCAGTAAGGGTTGGTCGTTGGGGGTACAACGCAAGTGGCGCCTCCCTTAACGAGGAGCTCACACCAATAAGTGTCGCCCTCCTGTCCGCTCAGTGCGACATGAGCGCGTTTTATCGGGATCAGCTTCTCTGCGTCGAAGGTTACCCCGAGTGCATAGAGCATTTCCATTGCTTTCTGCTTTCCGGCACCTTCGGCTCCGTCAAGTATCCGTTTTTCTTCATCTGTAATGAACATAGTCAGCCGCCTTTCGTGTGATATTTATTTTTCAATAATTGGCAGTGATATACCGCCCTTTGGAATAATACCTATGGTAGCGCCAGGGATCAGGCGTATCGCTTCATCAAGAGCATTCTGAACTGTGGGGAATGGTTTGTACTGCATTGCAGTGAGATCTTCTTCAGTCAGGCCGTCAGAGACGCAGAATATTTTTGCCTTGTCCCTGGCCCGGCAGTTGCAGACAGAAAGAACTGCTGAGACCAAGTCAGCCTCAACGTCCTCAGGTGAAGCCGCACGCAGCATTCTGAGTGTCTCGTCCATGGGAAGTGAGAGCCAATCCCTGAAACGGGGATGGTTGTGAGCAAGCCCTTCTGTGCAGGGAGCAGCAAATATTATGATGCCGCCCTTTTTGACTGCGAAGTATGCGCATGTTGTGCCTTTGCAGCCCTGCCAGTAGTCCATGTCTGAGGGTGAAGAGCTTACGATGACTATGTCTGCCGGTTCGGGCACACGGATACTGTAAGATCTTTCCGCAAGTTTTATTCCTTCACGGTGGGCCTTGATGAAGTCTCCCGCAAATATTCCGGCAACTTCTCCCTCGTAGTTCTTCACTGTATTGACGATAAAGGCAAGACCGGCGATCCTTGCGACCTCTTCCATGCCCATGCGGCATGGATTGCCGTCGGCCATCCCAAGAGGAATATCGGCGCAGAAGCCCGCAGCGGCGTGGGTAGCTGATGTTGTGACGAAATCACAGACCCCGGGCTGAAGGATCTTTGCCCCTCCGGAATAACCGGCGTCGCAGTGCGGTACAATATTGCCGATGCCGACCAGGAGGTCTGCATCCAGCGCGTATTTGTTGACGTGTACAGGGATCTTGTAGTCGCCGGCGAGGACTGTCCCGAGGTCCTTCATGTCTTCTCTGACATTGGCGTCGTGCTGTACCACTCTGAAGCGCCGGATCATTTCCGGCCCAAGTTTTTCGAGTATTTCTTCGTCCGTCATAAGCCTATGGGTGCCGGGAGCAGTCAGGAAACTCATAGCACTGTCCGGAACTCCGTTTTCATTCAGGTAATCTGTAATGATCGGCATGATGATGTGAAGAGGGGTGCTTCGAGTGTTGTCCTCAACTAGGAAGACGATGTTTTTCTTGCCCCTGGCGAGGTCTTTGAGCGCAGATGCTGAGATTGGCGATCCAAGCGCAGAGATCAAGGCGCCTCTCAAGTCTTTGATCCCGGGGATGCTGGTCATCTCTCCTTCGAAAATTACAGATCCTTCCGGTGCTTCAAAATATACTTTCTTGTCTCCGTATGGTATGTCGTATCTCATCAGCTTTGCCCTTTCATGCATGTGACTTGTGTGTTGTAAGTATGTAGTCTGTATACATGCTAAGATTATACCATTATTTTTTGGCATTGCTCTAATGAATAAACATTCCGGTGGAAAAGTTCCTATAAATCCTACTGAATGATAATATCTGCTAATATTTATGTCAACTCTGAAGTTTGTGAACTCTCTTGTGCCATGGGTTCAGTTTGCACGCTGATCCTTTGTTGATCCATTCCGCCGGCTGTTTGATATCGCCGGTTATTCAACAAAACATATGGACAAAATTACAAGAAAGATGTATGTTTGCTGTATACAGCCAAGTGAAAATTAATGGAGGGTTTCATTAATGCATGACCATGAAAAGGCCAGCTGGACGAAAGCATACGAATGGATCCGTGACGCAATCGAATCAAGAGAGATCGGGATGGGCGCACCATTACCTGAAAACCAGCTTGCCAGAGAGATAGGAGTCAGCAGAACACCTATCCGTGAAGCTCTCCGTAGCCTTGAGCAGGACGGATACGTCAAGATAATTCCACAAAAAGGTGCTTTTGTATCAGAAATATCCTTAGAGGATCTAAAAGAGATATACGACATACGTAAACTGCTGGAACCCTTCGCAGCACTGTCCGCAGTAAACAGGATCCCTGAAGAGGAAATAGACGAGATGGAGAAGGGCTGGAAAGCACTCAAAAAGGCTGCACTCGCAGGAGAGGTAGACCTGACACGCGTCTCTGAGATGGATCTGCTCCTGCACCTGACTATAACGAAATATGCTACTAATAAACGTATTGGAGCCATCATC
>JAAZCN010000115.1 GCA_012513245.1 Synergistaceae bacterium
ACAACCGACATGCCGCTACCTTGTGGTTTTCCTCTTCATTCTAAAAAATAGCTGCTCTTCTCCGGCATCCGGCGGCACGTCTTCCGCCTCACCGCCGGTGGCTTCCAGTGCCTCGGCCTGGGCTCTCATGGCGGCTTCGTCTTCGTCGGTGGGACCGGCTTCTTCTTTGGCGCCTGTTCTTTTTATCTTTATCATTTTCCGGAGCAGTCCTTCTACATAGTAATTAGTGTCTACGATGACCATTTCTCCTTTTTTGATGCGCTCGGCCCGGATCTCGCTCTGTAGACGTTCTTCTAGGAGGTCTTCGATGCTTGGTTTTTCCTTGCCTTCTTTTTCTCTGGATTGCGGGCCGTCGATCTCGATAATGATCTGATTGTTGGTCTCTTTTACGCTCAGTTCCTTCAGGAGATCGTCAAGGTTCGATATCGCGCGGAGTCCTGTTGCGAGTGATTCTTGCTCCGGTTCCATGATGCCGCCGCCCCTGACAAGGATCTCGCAGAAACCTAGGGCGTTCTTCGGAACTATGATCGGGATCCTTTTTATCATTGACCTTTTGCGCCACGGCCTTAACGTTATTTCAAGTTCGATCTTCTCACCCGGAGAGTAAGAATCTTTTTTGTTGACGATATCAAGTTTTTCTATAAAAACCACACGGGCATCTCTCGTTATCTCAACGTCTAGCTCTACGCCGAAAGGCCTGATCTCCTGGAACTGGTTTAGTGCAAAGAGCTCCGAAAGGTTGTCAAATTCAATCAGCAATGATCCTATGAGGTCCTGATCGGAGAAGAAAATGTTTCTTTTTTCCCATCCGTTTGGCAGATTTCCTCCATAAAATTTATATTTGAGAATGGCTGTGCCCTCTCCCCTTCGTGCCCATAGATCGTCAATTATCCCAAGCATTCCCATACTTCCGATCACCGGACCGGTGAAAGGATCTGCGGCAGTCTGGAATCTTTTCACTATATCTTTTTTGCTGTCTACGTCGTTGAACCTTACCCTGTAACTTATTGCAGGTGCCAGTTGGCCGATGTGTCCGGCAATGGCTTCAGGTCTGTCCTGAGTTATTATTCCGATTATCGGACCCTGGTATCCAAGTTTGAAGGAGCTCTCCATGCTGGGTATTACCTGAAGTATCGTGGCTTCCGTCAGTGGGTATGAGACTGCTCCCTGGCCTGCCATCGGGTGACCAAAGCCAATGAAGCGACCATCTTTTGAAAGCGCTGTAAGGGTCCCTATGCCACCGATCTGGATGTCACCCCAGGCAAGAGAGGCTCCTATAGCAGATCCCGGTTCCGGTGTTGTGTTTAGTTTTGCAGCAACACCGTCTGATGAGGCTCCGCCTAGAGGTACCAAGGGTAGTCCAAGCCTTTTTTTCAGCTCTTCTGTAACCCTGCTGCTGATGCCGTCTACAAGCATAGGCATCCCAAGGGGAATCAGCTCGGCATCATAAAGCTTTGCGATGTCTTCCGATGTCGGTCCAGTTTTAATATCGTCGGAAACCGTTTCTTCACCCGGTTCTTCAGTTTCTTTATCGGGGGCAGGTTCTTCTTCGGGACACTGATCTTCTGATGTTACGTCTGCCGAAGTAATGCCCTCTATTGCAAAATCACATGGGTCGGGTTTTTCTTTAATATCGTCAGAAACCGGCTCATCCTTCGCTACCGGTTTTACATCAGCACTAATCGGCTCTTTCGGTATCTTTGCCGATACCCCGAAAGGCGGAATTCTGTCCGGCCAGTTAAAGGCCTTGACCATTTCCTCGACCGGGGTGACGAGTCCCAGGTTATTATCTCCGAACTGCCATCCATAACCGATAGCACCAACAAGTTTCCCTCCGACATATACAGGAGAGCCGCTCATTCCGGCTGCTATGCCTCCGTTTGCCCTCACATAAGGGTCATCTACTCTGATCAGCACTAGATTCTTCGGACTTGTCTTTCTTGGAATTATACCAAGCAGGGTGGCAGAAAATTTGGATATCTTAGTCCCATGCAGTACCGTTCTTATTTCAGCCTTCATTCCCGGTTTTACCTGTGATAGAGGCATAACAGGATCAATTGGAACGAATGGTTTCTTATCTGCTGCCCAAGACGTCACCGGCAGGAAAATACTCCAAAATAAGAGCACTATCACTGCTATAGCTTGCGTTGTTTTTGGTAAAAAAACGCCCTGTTTTTGAACAACCGAATTTATCGCGTCATTTTTTTGCGGTTTCAAACTCTGCATGAATTTTATGTTCATCTTCAGCTATCACTCCCGTTTTGGAGTTTTCCGGTTTTCACATACCTTAGGTAGCTCATTATAAGCTCGTCAAGGTCTCCGTCCAATACTGCCTGGACGTTTCCTATTTCACATCCTGAACGGTGGTCCTTGATAAGCTGGAAGGGCTGAAGGGTGTATGAACGGATCTGACTTCCCCACGCAACAGTTCTTTTTTCGCCCTGTATGTTATCGAGCTGCGCCTGCCTCTCATTGAGGGTCTGCTCAAATAGCTTTGAGCGAAGGACCTGCATCGCGGTCGCCCTGTTCATGTGCTGAGAGCGTTCTGTCTGACAGCTGACGACTATTCCCGAGGGCATGTGGGTTATCCTTATCGCGGAGTCCGTCATGTTGACGTACTGGCCGCCGGCCCCGCTTGAACGATAGGTGTCCACTTTCAGATCCTCGGTCCTTATCTCAACTTCGACACTGTCGGGAAGAACAGGCACCACTTCTATGGAGGCAAAGCTTGTGTGACGCCTTTTTGCAGAATCGAAGGGGGATATCCTGACAAGCCTGTGGACCCCTTGCTCTCCTTTCAGGTATCCGTAAGCATAATCGCCGCTTATTGATATTGTTACACTTTTTATCCCGGCTTCCTGATTAGAAAGTTCGTCTATAAGTTTTACAGTGAATTTATTTGATTCAGCCCAGCGCAAATACATACGGTAAAGCATTTCTGCCCAGTCCTGTGAGTCCAGGCCTCCGGCTCCGGCATGTATAGTCATTATCGCATCTCCGGAGTCAAATTCTCCGTCCAGAAGCACTAAGATCTGGTATGCCTCAATACTTTTTGCCATTGCTGCTGATTTGGAATAGAACTCTGAGTTCAGTTCAGCATCATCAACTTCGCTCAAGAGCTCAGCTATAGCTTCAAGCTCAAGAAGCTCGTTTTGTGAAGTTTCGATTTTGTCAAGTCTTGACTGAAGCAGTGAGATTTCCCTGTTTACCTCATGGGCATTGTCCGAAGACCAGAAGTCCTGTTGTACGGTAAGTTTCTGAAGTTCCTCTATCCTTGTTTTCAGTGTAGTCGGGTCAAAGACTTTCACGCAACTCGTCAAACGACGAGCGCAGATCGGTCATGACAGTAGATATTGGCATTACTACCATGTGTACCTCTCCCTTTTGTTACTAGTTGGCTTATTCTCTTATTATAACAAAGAGGGGAGCAATTGGGGCATCTCGGAGCGCTAGCTTAGCAACATTTGTGGCCCTTCGCATCGACGTATTGATATACGCCTTTGCTTGAACCACTGCATGTTGCGTCGCTATCATCTCCGATCTGCCCCAATTGCGGTATTACAGTTGTCTATCGCAAAAACCTTAAAAACACAGCGCTAGCTTAACGGGTGAATTTGCGACAAATCCGGTCGCGAAGAATTAAATATTAAGACAAGAATCTTAAACCATC
>JAAZCN010000116.1 GCA_012513245.1 Synergistaceae bacterium
AGAGATTCGGCCATTTCAATGCCGGATACGTGAAGTATCAGAGGATTATCTGAAGGACGTCCCTTTGCTTCGTATATTTTTTTTACAGCATTTTCATTGAGTGCGTTGGCTCCCAGTCCATAAACTGTCTCTGTTGGAAATGCAACAAGACCATCTGCTTTTATTATCTCCGCAGCCTTTTTAAAAAGTGAAAGCTCTTCCTTCGTTGTTTCATCGAAAATTTTGTTAAGTCTTTTTTCCATATCTTTCATAATTTTGTATATTGACCTTCCATAAAGTGTTCCATGAAATTATCGCGAAAAGCTGGGAATTCTCCCTCTATTATTGCTGTTCTCGCTTCTTTCATCAAATTAACAAGAAAGTGAAGATTATGCCACGTGCATAGACGTGATGCAAGTATTTCGCCTGCTGTGTAGAGATGGCGTATATATGCGCGTGTGAAGTTGCGACACGCATAGCAATCGCAAGTAGAATCTATTGGAGTAAAATCTCTTGCAAAGCTCTTATTTTTTAAATTAAGTTTTTCAAAACGTGTAAGGACTCCACCATTACGTCCGTTACGAGTTGGAATCGTGCAGTCGAACATATCTACTCCTCTAGCAACACTCTCGACAAGATTTGTCGGAAAGCCTACTCCCATAAGGTAGCGTGGTTTGTTTTTTGGCATTTCCGGACAGAGTGAATCAAGTATACGATACATATTGTCATGGCTTTCGCCTACCGATAGACCGCCAATTCCATAACCTGGAAAGTTGATATCTTCAAGACGTTTCATGCATTCTATACGCTGCTTTTCAAACATTGAGCCTTGCACTATTCCAAAAACAGCCTGATCTTCTCTAGTATGATAATCTTTGCAGCGTTTCGCCCAACGTATTGTGCGGTCCATGGCTTCTTGTGAATATTCTTCTGTTGTTGGCCAGGAAACACATTCATCAAAAGCCATAGCAATATCACTTCCTAGCTTCTGTTGGATTTCCATTGAATCCTCAGGACTCATAAAATGTGTGCTGCCATCTATATGAGAACGAAAAGTAACGCCTTTCTCTGTTATTTTTCGAAGATCTGCAAGAGAAAAAACTTGGAATCCACCACTATCTGTCAATATAGGATGATGCCAATTCATAAACTTGTGGAGCCCTCCGGCTTCTTTAACTATGTCTTCACCGGGGCGCATATAGAGATGGTAGGTGTTGCTAAGTATTATCTGAGCTCCAATGTCCTCAAGTTCTGGAGGCGTCATGGCTTTAACTGTTGCTTGCGTGCCTACAGGCATGAATACAGGGGTCTCAATTACGCCATGAGGTGTTGTCAGCTCTCCCGCTCTTGCTCCTGTCACGGGACATTCTGCTATTAATTTAAAATCAAACATTTGCTTCACTCCATTTAAAAACTCGCTCAACATTCTCAAATACTCTTCCCGAAAATTCTTCTACAGGGAGACCTTTGAGCATTGCCAACATTTCGTAGATTGATTTTACATGACACGGTTCGTTTGTTTTTCCACGAAACCCTTGAGGAGGAAGATACGGAGAATCTGTCTCACAGAGTATTCTGTCTATAGGTATCTTTATTGCTGTCTCGCGTAGCTGTTGATTTTTAGGATATGTGATAGGGCCTGCAAATGAGATGTAGAAACCTAAATCCAATGCATTCTTCGCATTTTCTTCATTCCCAGAAAAACAGTGTATCACTCCACCAATCTCTTCTGCATTAGTATCACGTAAAATTTTCAAAGTTTCAAAATAAGCGTCTCCA
>JAAZCN010000117.1 GCA_012513245.1 Synergistaceae bacterium
GGAAATGACCGCTGCGACACCAAAACGAAACTTGAAACGAAATGCCATGTAGATCAAAATACCTGTCAGTGCAAGACCAAGAGCAATAAATGCCTGGTTCCGAAGTTCCTTGCCAACAACGGGGCCTACTTTATCTATTTTTAGAATTTTAAGTCCTCCGAAATCCTTTTTCAGTTTGTCAAGGACCTCTTTCCTGACCTCTTCATCCTCCGCCTGGAAACGTATAAGCACTTCATTTTTATCATAAGCCTGAATTATTGCCTGTCCTTGTCCGATCTCGCTAAGGCTGGCACGAATTTCAGCAACCTTCACGGGCGCAGAGAATTCCACCTGAAGTACAAGACCTCCGGTAAAGTCTACGCTTAGGTTAAGTCCTTTGAAAGCTATCAGACCGAGAGAAGCAGCCATTAGAATGAGGCTTATCACAATGGCGTAAAATCTGTATTTCATAAATGGTAATTTAAGTTTTGAAGCATTAAAAGCAACCATTAACAGCTCCTCCTTCTATAGCGTTTTCATTTTACGGTGTGAATGCATGGCGCTTAGGAGCGAGCGGGTAACTATCACATTACAGAAAACTGCGGAAATAACACCTATGCTCAATGTAACAGCAAAACCCCTGATGGGACCGCTTCCGAAATAGAACAATACTGCAGCTGCTATCAGAGTTGTAATGTTTGAGTCAAGTATTACTACCAGCGCCTTTCTAAAACCTGCGTCCAAAGCTGCCATCTTCGTCTTGCCTGACTCCAGCTCTTCCTTCATGCGCTCGTAAATAAGAATATTGCCATCGACGGCCATTCCTATGGTGAGGATGATGCCTCCGATGCCGGGAAGCGTAAGCGTCGATTTGAGAAATATAAGGCTTGCCATAACAAGAAGCATGGCAACGCAAAGAGCTATGTTTGCTGCTATACCGAGGAAGCCATAGTATATGAGCATGAATGCTACGACAAGCGCCGCTCCTATCAAACCCGAGCGTATGCCCTGTTTGATAGAGTCTGCGCCAAGAGTCGGACCTACAGACCTATTTTCTAGGATCTCGACAGAAACAGGGAGAGCCCCTGCTCTAAGCATGATGGCAAGTCTGTTTGCTTCAGGAGTTGTAAATTTACCTGTGATCTGTGCCTCTCCTCCTGAGATACGCTGCTGTACCACCGGGGCGGATATGACCATTCCGTCAAGTACGATGGCGATCTGTTTTCCAACATTCGCTGCAGTAGCCTCATCAAAAAGCTTGGCGCCGTCTGTATTGAACTTTAGAGAGACCGCAGCCTTACCAAATTGGTCAAAGGTCGTGTCAGCCTTGGTCAGGTCTTTGCCGGTGACATATGCTTTGCCAAGGAGATAAGCCGCACCGTCTTCGCCTTTACCTACGGCGATGTCGGGATTTGCCTTCACAGCCTCTTCCATCTGACTGACATATTCACTGACCTCGTTTTTGGCCTGCTGGTATCGATCCTGGGCCACAGTGAACTGTTCGTCGTTGTCATAGTTCGAACGGATCGGTTCAGCAGGCACTCTTGGTGATTCTCCAAGCACCTGTCGGAACTCCATTACCGCAGTTCTCCCTATAAGATCAAGTGCTGCTTCCGGATCTTCGATGCCGGGGAGGTCTACAGCTATACGATCTTCACCCTGTCTCTGGATAACGGGTTCTGCGATCCCGTATTGGTCGATGCGGCTTCTGAGCACCGCAAGGAGGCTTTCGATACTGTCCGGTGTAACGGGATTTTCAGGGGTACCCTTTGCCTGCAGAACGATATGTACACCGCCCATTAAATCAAGCCCCAAACGAACCTTGCCCTTTATAGGGAAAGCTATAAAAGCGGCGATGAGGATCACGACCAAAATTAAACTCAGCCGCCATTTGTCTCTTTTTACCATAGAGAAAGCGCCTCCTTGCAAAGAAAACGGAGTGGACACTGTAGTTGTCCTCTCCGTATGAATACACGACTTACTTCAGTTGAGACTAAAATTTAAGCCTCTTCCTTTGTTGTATCTTTTGTTTCTTCAACTTCAACTTCAGCTTCAACTACTTCAGCTTCCTTTACAGGTTCTTCAGTTGTTTCTGCCGGCGTCTCTGATTTTTTAAGCTTCTTTTTCTTTGCTTTCGTGTCCATTCCACCATCAGTTTTTTTCATGGAGACTGAACTCTTTAGTATTCTTGCTTTTATTCCGTCGTCAAGCTCGATTATATAGCTGTCATCAAGAATCTCTCTTACTATGCCAAAAAAACCGCCTGCTGTAATTATCGTAGAACCCCTGCTAATGCTCGCAAGCATTTCTTCATGCACCTTCTGCTTTTTCTTCTGCGGGCGAATGATCATAAAATAAAAGATCGCCGCGAACATAGCGAGAGGAAGCATCATGCTTACAAGACCGCCCTGACTACCACCCAAATTAATTCCCCCTTATTTAATAATTGATTATAAGAACCAAAAATTTTTTGGTCAAAAGTAACGCTGGTTATTCTAGCATGACTTAGGCTCTTTGTATAATAAAATTTGCTTTACTGCTTTACTTCTGCTTTACTTCTCTCTCCTTAAGAAAAAAGAGGAGTTTTTCGAGCTCTACGAATATGTCCACCCTATAGAAAAGTATCTTTTCAGGTGCAACGACCGTAGCAGGCGTAAACGCGAGTATCCCTTTCAAAGAGGGAGAGAGAACGGCCTTGTCCACACAATTCTGTGCCGCTGAGGCCGGAACTGCCAGAATGAGAACTTCGATGCCCCGTTCCTCCATAACTTTGGCGATGTCGTCGACATGCCAGCAATGTACTCCCATTATTTCCTGCCCAACTTTTTCAGGATCTACGTCAAAAAGTGCGTCGACCTCAAATTTGTAACTTTGGAAAGCAGCATGAGCCATCAAGGCTGTACCAAGGTTACCAACACCAGCGAGAGCTACATTCCACACTTTGGGAGACGCAAGTATGTTTTCTATATGCAGGCAGAGGCGATTAACATGATATCCGACGCCCCTCTTGCCGATCTCCCCAAAATATGAAAGGTCCTTGCGTACCTGGCTTGCTTTGATCCCAAGGATCTCTCCTATTTGAAGAGATGATACTACCTTGCGCTCCTCTTCCTTCATCTGGATCAGCAACCGATAATACTGGATAAGCCTCTCGACGGTCGGTTCTGCTATCCTCATTCAACGCACCTCCTGGTATGTACATACTTGCAAAAAATCAGCGATCCGGATCTCTTGCGTTCTTTTATGGAATTATTTTACTTTTTGTGCCTTGTCAAATCCGTGCCGGCAAAATGGGAACGCCCTTGAAGTGATTCTTCTATGCGTAACAGTCGGTTGTATTTCCTGAGCCGTTCGATCCCTCTCGGTGCCCCTGATTTGATCTGGCCGGCGCCTGTGGCTACAGCCAGGTCGGATATGAAACAATCAGCAGTCTCTCCCGAGCGGTGAGAAATTATCGTCCTGTAACCGCCACGTTTTGCCATTTCAACAAGCTTAAGAGTCTCAGTCAATGTCCCTATCTGGTTCGGCTTTACCAGAACTGCATTTGCTACCCCTCTGTCCATTCCAAGCTGAAGCCTGTCTGTGCAAGTGACAAAAACATCGTCGCCTATCAGCTGGATCTTGTCCGATAACCTTTTAGTCATGTCTATCCAGCCCTGCCAGTCGTCCTCGGCAAGTCCGTCTTCTATAGAGATTATGGGGTATTTCTCACACATAAGCTCATATATGTCTATAAGTTCGTTCGCAGTATATTTATAGTCACTGCCGTGGAACTGGTATGCGCCTTTGTTGTAGAACTGGTTAGCCGCAACATCCAGACCTATGGAAATATCCTTGCCGGGCTGATAGCCTGCACTGCGGATAGCCATTAGCATAAAATCAAGTACCTCTTCCTGATCTCTGAAATCAGAAGCAAAACCACCTTCATCTCCCGTGCCTGTAGACTTGTTGTATTTTATAAGGATACGGCTCAGAGCATGGTAGGTCTCAGCTCCCATTCGCAGTGCCTCTGTAAAAGATAAAGCTCCGTGAGGGATGATGAGAAATTCCTGTATATTAAGGTTATTGTTGGCGTGAGTACCTCCGTTTACGATGTTCATCAACGGTATAGGAAGAATGCTGGCGTTTAGCCCGCCAAGATACCTCCATAGCGGAATGTTTTTAGAATAGGCCGCAGTCCTGGCAGCAGCAAGTGATACTCCCAGTATCGCGTTTGCTCCAAGTTTCTTTTTGTGTAGAGTACCGTCAAGCTGTATCAGTAAATCGTCTATCCGGTCCTGTTCAAGAGGATCCATCCCCCTGAGAGCCGGAGATATTATCTCATTTATGTTTTTTACTGCCTTGAGTACCCCTTTGCCCATATACCTTCCGCTGTCACCGTCTCTAAGTTCATAGGCCTCGTAAGTTCCGGTAGAGGAACCGGATGGGACACTGGCTTTCCCAACGATTTTTGAGTCGAGAGTCACCTCCACCTCAACAGTCGGAAAGCCTCTTGAATCAAGTACTTCTCTGCCATGGACATTAGTAATGTACGACACTTGAGATTACCCCCTTCTTAAGCAATTTACCAGGGACGTTCCTCCCGGTCAACTTTCTTTTCCTCGACTAACTCATATGCGGCAGCGTTTCTCTTAAGCTGCGTTTCGTCGGATGTCAACACCCTTACTTTCACGATCCTGCCAGGGTAGGCAACTTCTATCATGTCGCCAATCCTGACTTCCGCAGCAGACTTGCATGTTTTACCATTGATCCTTACTGCGCCTATCTCAACCATGTCCTGTGCCAAAGTCCTGCGTTTGATCAGCCTTGAAAGCTTAAGATATTTATCCATCCTCAAAAGATGATCACCATCCCGGCAATATCAGAGAAAGTATAATCCATATCAACCGCTCGTGCAATAATTATCAAACTTTAATTATTGTAAAATAACCAGTCAAGGTTACTCGTTTTAGAACGTTTAATGCTTTATTTATTCACAATTGATAATCATTATATATATTCTCTTAACAGCCAAATTTATAATATTTTTTCACAAACTGTTTCTTTATTCCAGGAAATCCTTTAATTTCTTGCTTCTGCTTGGATGACGAAGCTTCCTCAAAGCTTTGGCTTCTATCTGGCGTATTCTTTCCCTTGTAACGCCAAAACGTCTTCCAACCTCTTCCAGTGTGTGTGCATGCCCGTCCTCCAGACCGAACCTCAGCCTCAGGACTTCACGTTCACGGTCTGTAAGGTCATCAAGCATTTCATCAAGCTGTTCCCTCAATATCTGGCTGGCTGCCGCCTCTTCAGGGCTTGGAAGATCCTTGTCTTCAAGGAAATCACCCAGCTGGCTGTCTTCTTCCTCTCCGATCGGAGTTTCCAGCGAGACCGGCTCCTGTGCTATCCTCTGTATCTCCTCGACACGGTCAGATGCTATCTCCATTTCAGCAGCTATTTCTTCAGCCGCCGGTTCTCTCCCAAGCCTTTGGACCAGCTGTCTTGAGACCCTGATCAGCTTGTTGATCGTCTCGACCATATGGACAGGTATTCTTATGGTCCTTGCCTGATCTGCGATCGCTCTCGTTATAGCCTGTCTTATCCACCATGTTGCATAAGTGCTGAACTTATAACCCTTGCGGTAATCGAACTTTTCGACTGCGCGAATGAGACCGAGGTTACCCTCCTGGATCAGATCAAGAAAGAGCATTCCTCTGCCAATGTATTTTTTTGCTATGCTGACGACCAGCCGCAGGTTTGCCTCGACCAGCTTGTCTTTCGAGGTCATATCTCCTGCTTCGACTCCCTTTGCCAGAGTAACTTCGTCTTGCGATGTCAAAAGAGGTATTTTGCCTATCTCCCTCAGATACATCCGTACCGGGTCCGACAGGGGCAGATCTTCAAGAACTCCCATCTCCTCGTTATTGACGTTGGTCGGGAGGATATGTTCTCCCTCCGATGGGTCGGCTTTTGTCTTAGGTTCATCAACTACGTCTACACCAAGCTCCATTAGGTTCATGTAAAGACTGTCAAGAATATCAGGCGTGAGGAGGTCCTTAGGCATGTGCTTCTCAATGTCCTCATAAGTCACAAAGCCCTTCTCCCTGCCTTCGTGGAGCAGATCCCTGACATTGTCGATATAAGCAGTGTAGTCTGCAGTATCGCCCTCTTCACTGTTCTCCTCTTTTACTGCCTCCACTTCAGAAATACTGTCATCCTCTTCTTCGCAGATGACCTTGATATCTTCATCCAGATCCGCACTGTCGGGGATTTCAAGCAACTCATCCTCTATGATGGAAGAATCACATGTGTCGCCCTTTTCCGGACCTGAAAGATCCTTCAGTTCCGGTGAGGTATCTTCGGTTATTTCCTCTATATTTTCTTCGATGAGTTTCGGCGCGCTATCCGATGCTGCTGTTTTAGCAGCATTAGTTTTTTTAGTCGGTTTTGTCTTTTTCATGCCCCGAATTTCCCTCCTTTTAGAATTCTTGTCAGCTTTAAATGTTCCTGGACTTCAGTTTCTGTAGCCGTTCCCTTTTTGAATTTTGCATTAAGAGATCCAACTCTTTCTTCAACACACCTTCTTCTGATAGTTTCTGCAATACTTTCTGCTTTGTCAGTATCAATGCACTCTCTCGCAATTATTCCGTTGCCTCTTGCGATCAATTCGAATGATCTTCTGTCACCAAGCTGCCTCCACCTTTCCTCCAGTTGGCGCGGAGTTTCGCCGGACAAAAGAGCAGAGACCATATTTTGCAGTATTTCATCTTTTACAAAAGGCACAACATTTTCAGGGGAGAATCGTGACCTCAGTTCCTCACTTCCCCAAAGCATGCTGCAAAACATACATTCCAGGTCGTCAGGTTCTAAACAGGAGTTTTTATCGGGAATACTGCCGACTTCAACAAAATCATCTTCCGGCATCCTTTTTGATCCCGCATCACTTTGATTTATGCGCCTGGTTTCTATTTCTCTTTTCAGCTCATGGGGAAATACATCCATTTGCTGGGATATTTTTTCAATATGAGGAGCTATGTCGAAGGAAGACAGAGAAGCCAGCCCCTCTAAGAGGTCATTCCTGGCTGCAAGAGATTTTTCAGGTATCTCCATATCAGCCTTTCTAAGAACGGCATGATATAAGGGAAGCGGCATCGCCGATTCTAACGCCGATCCAAACATCTGAAAACCGCCATCCTGCAGCAGTACCTCATCCGGGTCCTTACCTCCCGTAGGTCTGACTATTTTAACCGAAACTCCCTGTTTCTGTAACGTATACATTCCTCTCAGTGCAGCTTCCTGCCCTGCACTATCCGAATCATAACAGATATAACAGAGACCTGTCATTCTTTTGATCAAAAGGGCCTGGGCATCTGTAAGCGAAGTACCCAATGATGCAACTGTATTTGTATATCCTGCCAGATGGCACCTTATTGCGTCCATATACCCTTCTACCAGGATCGCATTTCCTTTTTCCCTTATCTGCATTTTTGCCTTGTTCATAAGATATAGATTGTTGCGTTTGTTGAATAGTACGCTTTCCGGACTGTTCAGATATTTTGCGCCTTCACCGTCCAGTATCCGCCCTCCAAACCCTATTAACCTGTCTGTTGCGCTGTATATCGGAAACATTACTCGGCCACGGAATCTGTCATAAACATTTTTTGTACCTTGTGCCGCAAGTCCGCTTTCGATTATCTGTTCTTCAGTAAAATTCAAATTACTAATATATCTGAAAAGCGAATCCCAAGAAGGCGGTGCCCAACCGAGTTCAAACTTTATCATGTCTTCTTTTGTGATACTGCGCCTTGCAAGATAAGCTCTTGCAGCTTCTCCCGAGGTATCGTGAAGGGATCTTATGAAGTGATCCAATGCATGTTTTAATATATTTCCTCTGGAAACTATGTTTACGTGGTCAATTCCGGAAAATCCCTGAAGCTTGACCCCGGCTCTTTCAGCGAGTCTTTCCAAAGCTTCCCTGAAGTCAAGGTTTTCAATTTCCATTATAAATGTGTAAACATCTCCGCCTTTGCCGCAGCCGAAACAGTGAAAAGTTTGTCTTTCGGGGGAGACGCTGAAGGAGGGGGTCTTTTCGTTATGAAAAGGGCATTTGCCCCAGTATGTCTGACCGCTTTTCCGCAGGACTACATAGTCACCGACAACCTCGGCAATATCAAGTCTTGATTTGACTTCTCTGACATCATCGCTGGCCATGGCACACCTCCGGTATAAAGAAAATCAGAGGGAGAGTAAAACTCTCCCTCAAAATAATTATCACATGTTCAGTCTGTAAAATTCAAATTTAGTCGATCAAATGAGCAGCGGAGCTAGAACTGTTGCAACGACCGACATGAGCTTTATGAGGATATTAAGGCTTGGGCCTGCCGTATCCTTGAAGGGGTCGCCCACGGTATCTCCGACTACAGCTGCTGCATGCGGTGCGGTTCCTTTACCGCCGTGATGCCCGGATTCAATGTATTTCTTGGCATTGTCCCATGCACCACCGGAATTGGACATAAAGATCGCCATCATAACGCC
>JAAZCN010000118.1 GCA_012513245.1 Synergistaceae bacterium
AAACAGCGCTAAGCGCCGATCCTGCGAGGAGGAGCCGCGTTAATAATTATAATATTGATGTTCTGGTTCAGAATACTATTTAACAACATCAAAGTTCCTCCCTTTCTTGCAGATTGTTGGGTATAATATCATCATTCCCAGAACCTGTCAAACATTTTTCTTTTCGCGGAGGTAAATGTTATCTTCTTGTTGAGTGAAAAACTATATTCCATATTGGGACATCTGAAGTGGAAATTAGTCTTTCACTAAGTTCCACCAGGATTTAGTTTTGCAATGCATGGTTTAAAATATCCAGGAGTCCCCGCCTGCATCAGAGAGGAAGCCATTATGTCTAAACAGATTAAGGAGAATCATAAACACCTTGCACAGGATGATCGAATCTGCATTGAGAAATCGCTGGACCTAAAGGTGCCTTTCAGGGAGATAGCCAAAGCTTTTTTAAAGGACCCTACTACAATATCAAAGGAAATACGGCTGCACAGAAGAGTCAAACCTAGGAACCCTTTTAACCAGGACAACAACTGTATCAGAAGGACCGACTGTTCCATGAAAAACGTCTGCAGTACGGGAGAATGCGGACCAAGGGGGTGCGGACAAAAAATTGAACTCTGAAAAGGGGGCTGAAATAAAATGCATTCAGAAAATCAAATCGAAAGAGCCTTACTTGAATACAGACGCAGAAAATCTGTTACAGCTGGAATTCGTTACCTTGGATATCCATCAAAAAGTGCATTATACAGATGGATACAAAAACAAGAGTCAGAAAACAGCATGCCTAGTCAGCAACACTCGATACGAAAGACTTTGTGTGTAAATAAAACTGCGGTACATCATCATTGAACCATTGTGTATATTTAATCTGTAACTTTTCCTCGATTAAGTAATATGTATATCACAAGCGGCAATAATTTTATTCGCTTTAGAAGAGACTTCGGCGGTGATCCATTCACCGCCGTCTATTCTTATCTTTGTTACTGACTTCAGATACTCAATCAAATCCTCAACGGAATACTTACTCGTAAGCCCATGGTCTTTAATTACCCTAAAAAGCCTGTAACAAAGCATCAACGCTATGTGATTTATAAAAGCCCACGCTTCAAGAGCATCCTCATCTTGAATATAGCTGCTGTCCTGACCTAAGAGATTTTTGAGCATGTAAAAAGACTGCTCTATATCTGCACGCTGTTTATATGTGTCGTATATCTCTTTTGCCCCGATATTCATGTTGCTCAACATAACTATCGTACCAAAGTCATATTGTTTTTCTAAGAATCCCTCAGGAGTATAACCCTCTATCTCTGCATCTATACTCTTTTGATAATCACAGGCTTCCCTGGATTTTAAATCTTCGTCTACGAAAGTATGTACCATCCTTCCGTTGCCCAGAAATCGGGAATAATAAAAAACAAGCCTTTCCCTAAATACAAACCTTCCGTCAAAAGAGGAATTATCTCCCATTTTTATAACGCTCTTATCGAACAATCTGCTGCTTCGCCTAAGCGGGATAATATACTCTAAACCAGATTCTTCAAGGATAGTAAAATTCTTCTCTGAACCAAATCCCTTATCCGCAACTACTACCGCATTGTTTATACCCGATTCTTTGATAGCTATACCAAAGGCAGAAACGTCCCGAATGTTTCCCGGAAGTATCCTGTAATAAGCTGGTTCTCCTTTATCCTTTGCAAAAGCATAAAGAAGACTGATTTGCGGAGGAAATATCCTTTTGCTGTTTTAGGTGGTATAAGTCCGTCTTCTGTAATACTGCCAAGATATGCCTTAGTGATTTTCTGAGCACGTCCTTTTTTTTTATTCCATACGGAGGAAACTTCATAGAGATAATAATGTCCGTTAACGCAATTGATTTGTGCTTCAAAACCCAGTCAGGATGCGCCATATAAACCCCTCCATATTACTCAAATAAGTAATATATTTATATCGCAAATAACGGCGGAACGTAAGTGTTTTCTTTAGCTTTACACTGTGTTTCCGCCGTATTTATGAAAAAGGTTTTTCTGTATATTGCTCAGTTATGGAAAAGTTACAGTTTAAGGTTAGGGCGCAAGAGGATTAGGTATTTTGAACCACTCATTTGGTTTCGCTGAAGGGTGGCGTATATTATATTGGTTCAATATTGGTGTATATGTTGAGTTTGGAGCTATCTTACAT
>JAAZCN010000119.1 GCA_012513245.1 Synergistaceae bacterium
AGGGCTAGGCGGAAGACTTGATGCTACAAATATACTTTCAAACGTCTTACTCACCCTTATAACGCCGATAGGCATAGACCATTCCGAATACCTTGGTAATTCACTTGACTCAGTTGCAAAAGAAAAATTTGCCGTTATGAGACCTAAAGTACCGGCGATATTTTCCGGCGGAGATGAAGATATTGAGACTATCTTCTTAGATATGGCATTTAAAAAGAGCACGTCGGCACAGGTCCTACCTAGACTGTGCAGCTACGGAACTGCCCGGGTCTCTTTCAACGGCACAGATGTTTATGTTGAGTCCGATTGCCTTCGTACCGACTACCACACACCGTTGATAGGGACCCACCAGACAGAAAACGCAGTTCTAGCCATTGCAGGTGCATGTGCACTAAAGTCCTTTTATAAAACAGGATTTGAAAATATAACGTTTCCTGCCCTTTACAACGGGGTAGTTTCTGTACAATGGCCGGGAAGATTTGAAATAATAAAAAAGGGGATCCCTCTTCTTATCGTTGACGGAGCTCACAACCCACACGCGCTGGAAAAACTTGCCGAAAATACCAAAATTTTATACGACAGTAAATCATTTAATCTGGTTGTCGCAATGATGAAGGACAAGGATATCTCAGAAAGCCTTAATGTGATCAAAAAAATGAAAGGAACGCTCTACTGCACCCAGATCCCCGGAATGGATCGAAGCCTGCCAGCAAAAGATCTTTTTGCCATGGCCGAAGAAAAGAACATCACATGCGCCGGTAAATGGGAAGACCCAATAAGAGCAGTTAAAGAAAGTCTGGCTTCAGGCAGTGACACTGTATGCTGCGGAAGTCTTTTTTTGAGCGGCTTCGTTAAGGAGAATTTTTATGAATAAAATTGGATTTGAATACAGAGACGAAAATAGACAGAAGGAACTCAGGCTGATAATGCCGGAAGAGCTATATCCACATTTTTTTGCCTCTATCTACTGCAGAGGAGAACTAATGGACAGTTCTGAAGGAGACCCTAAAAAGATCTGGAGCTCTATGTCCTCTAATTTTAATAACGTTCAATTAGTTGCACCACATCAGGTTCACGGTACCGAAGTTATTCCTTCCTCGTCGTCTTTTGCCCTGCCTTTGAGACCAAAAGCGGACGGAGTACTGATAGACACTTCGTCAGATTCGATGGCAAGCCTCAGGTTTGCTGACTGCTGCCCGGTGATCCTTGCTTCTGACTCTCCGGGACCATGGATGCTTCTCCTTCATTCAGGATTTGTCGGAACAGCAAAGAACATAGTCGGCAGATCACTGGCCCGGATGTCCGAAAACAAGCCTGAAGGGAAGAGTGAGAGGATCCGGGCCTGGATAGGACCATGTATATGTAAAGACTGTTACTCAAGAAAAATGGACGACCCTTCCACGCAAAATGCATTGAAAGTTTTTTCTCCGGATAATTTCTCTAAAAAAAACGGCATGGTCTATTTTGACATTAGGGGAGAAATAAAAAGGCAATTGATGCAATACGGTCTGCCTTATGATAATATCGTTGAGGTCGAAGGTTGTACATGCTGTAACAACGACTTATATTATTCCTATCGTGCCGGAGATGAAAGATCAAGAATATTTCTTCTTGGCGGAAATACCACAAAACAGTCGTAATAGGTGAGAATGATTAAAGCTACAAGAACCGATTACTCTCCACGTGAGGTGAACATTGAATGGACAACATTAGAATCGGAGTTATCGGAGTTGGACATTTGGGAATGCATCATGCCAGAGTATATACAGAAATACTTGGGGCCCAGCTCGTTGGGGTAGTTGATATAAACGAAGAAAGAGCTCATTCGGTAGCGGAACCGCTCGGAGTTGTTCCATACAGCGGAATAGAGTCATTTATCAAACAAGCCCGTCCGGACGCTCTCAGCATCGTTGTTCCTACCAGTTACCACTTCGAAATAGCAAAGATCGCAATGGAAAACGGTATCCATGTACTCATTGAAAAACCTGTCACTTCAAGCGTTGATGAGGCAGAAAAGTTGCTTAACCTGGCAGTAAAAAAGGATCTTATCCTCCAGGTGGGACATATCGAAAGATTCAACAGCGCGGTGCAGCATGTCAGGGAATTCATAAATGATCCCTATTTTATTCAGACCCACAGAATGGGGCCGTTCTCGCCAAGGATCAGCGACGTTGGTGTAGTATTGGATCTTATGATACATGACGTTGATATTATTCTCTCACTGATCAATTCTGAACTTGTCTCTATATCAGCTATCGGAAGATGCATAAGGACGGACCACGAAGATATCGCATCCGCCCAGCTGACTTTTGCAAACGGAGCCATGGCTCAGATACTTGTCAGTCGTGTATCCGAGAAAAGGGTCCGCCAAATGGAGATAACAGAGGCAGAGAGGTACATCACCGTTAATTACGAAACACAGGATATTTCTGTGCAGCGCTGTGTAAGACAGAGCGGAGGAAATCTTGTTGAGGTCACGGAACACCCTGTTTTTCCGAAAACTGAACCGCTCAAGATGGAACTGCAACATTTTGTTTCATGTGTCAGGGAGGGGCGTCAGCCCATGGTCGGAATCAAAGACGGTAAAAGGGCACTTGAAGTATGTGTCGCAGTACTCCGACAGATACATGAAGAAAAACTCGAGACCGGTACTCTGCTTTCTGCAATATAGTCAAATAACAAATGACATTACGACCAATAAGAGTTATCATCTGGAGAGGAGATCATCCTCTCTTTTTTTTTGAGGAATCATCCCTGATTGAAAGGATGTATCTGATTTGATGGATTTTATCAAAAACATTCCACCTGTAAACCTCCAGGCTCTGGTGGCACTTGCTCTTTTTGGAGCGTCACTCCTTGTGGCCCGAATGGTGGTAAATATCCAGTCGGGAAAGTGGCCGGGAGGCCCAATGTTTATATTGTATCTTAGGGTGCTTCTGGGATTCCTTTTTGCGGGATCCATAGGCCTTGGTTTTTACTGTTTCGCAGGAATAAATATTATTTTTAAATAAAGAGTTAGGAGAGTTGATTTATGAAAAAGCTTCTGAATAACGCTTTCAATGGGGACCCAAGATCCATCGGCCGCCTCATAAGTCTTGTTGAGGGCGACACCCCTTCTGCAAAGGAAATAATGAAACAGATATATCCGAAGACAGGGAAAGCCAAGGTAATAGGCATAACAGGAAGCCCGGGGGCAGGAAAGAGCACATTTGTCGACAGGCTGATAGAACAGTTCAAGACTGAAAACAAAAAAGTCGGAGTAATTGCGATAGATCCCTCCAGCCCTTTTACAGGAGGCGCTATTCTCGGAGACAGGCTGCGCATGCAGAGTCATGCGCTTGACGAAAATGTTTTTATCAGAAGTATGGGCTCCAGGGGCCACCTTGGGGGAGTCAGCAGGTCGACTCATGAAGCTGCCCTGATACTTGATGCCTGCGGTTTCGACATCGTCCTGATCGAAACAGTCGGAGTGGGACAGTCCGAAGTAGATATAATCAAAATAGCTGACACTGTTGTCCTCGTACTTGTCCCCGGCATGGGAGATGATGTTCAGATAATGAAGGCCGGCATCATGGAAATAGCTGATACCTTCGTTGTCAACAAAGCTGATAAAGATGGGGCAGAAAAGGTCGCATCAGATGTTCAGGTAATGCTTAAAATGCTGAAGGAAAAGGAATGGGTACCTCCCGTAACGCTCGTATCATCACAAAACAATACCGGAGTTGAAGAAGTAAAAAAGACACTTAATGACCACTGGAACTATCTTCACACTTCCGACGAAGGCAAAAAAAGACGCTTCATCCAGCTTGAGATGGAAGTCGAGGCCATACTGAGGGGAGAGATCTCCATTCTGACAGAAAAAATATGGAAAAAGCGTAAAGATAACGAAGTACTTGAGGACCTCTCTTTAAGAAAAATTGATCCATACACTCTCGCAGGAGAGCTTATCTCAGAGATAGTAAAATAATTATTTACATAAACAATATTTAATTCTATCAAACCTTATTCTCGGGAGGATAATATATGAAGATTGCACTGGGAGCTGACCATGCGGGATACGCACTTAAGGAAGAGATCAAGGATCACCTTGTATCAGGCGAACACGAGATCATAGACTGCGGGACCTCTTCCGGAGACCTCAGCGTTGATTACCCTGACTGCGGTTTCAGGGTTGCTGAGACGGTTGCCAATCATAAGGCGGAGCTAGGGATCCTTTTCTGCGGAACCGGGATCGGAATGAGCATAACAGCAAACAAAGTAGCAGGGATCAGAGCGGCGCTCTGTCATGATCATTTCACTGCAGCTATGAGCCGCAGACACAACAACGCAAACGTGCTGGTCATTGGAAGCAGAGTAACCGGTTCAGGCTTGGCAAAAGAGATAGTTGACACGTGGCTTAGCGAAGAATTTGAGGGTGGAAGGCACGCATTCCGTTTAGACAAGATAACCGCGTTTGACAGGATCCATTCTTCCGACACAGCTTTAGCTGGATGTCCATCGAATTCCGCAGGAGGAAGGACTGTTGTTGTAGAACATCCTCTTGTAAGGCACAAGATGGGGCTAATGAGGGACAAGAACACCTCATCAAAAGATTTCAGAGAACTTGTACAGGAAGTCGCAGGCCTGATGGTATATGAAGTAACCAGACATCTCTCTCTTGAAGAGATCGAAATTGAAACTCCTGTAGCAAAAACGAGAGTGTTCACCCTTTCAGGCAAAAAACTGGCCATCGTACCCGTACTCAGAGCCGGGCTCGGAATGGTAGAAGGTATCCTCAAACTGATACCAAATGCCAAGGTCGGTCATATTGGACTTTATAGAGATCCTGTGACCTTGATGCCGGTCGATTACTATTGTAAACTGCCCAAGGACATCTCCGAAAGAGACATTTTCGTAGTAGATCCAATGCTTGCAACAGGTGGATCCGCCGCTGCTGCTGTAGCGCATATAAAGGGTTACGGAGGCAAAAGGATCTCGCTCGTTTCCCTGCTGTCTGCTCCCGAGGGCATTGCCAGGTTCCATGAAGAGCACCCGGATGTTGATATTTACACTGCTGCGGTCGACAGTCACCTTAACGATCATGGCTATATCGTGCCCGGACTCGGAGATGCAGGAGACAGACTCTTCGGTACAAAATAGATGATGGAAAATTAGGACGTATCAAGTGTTTTCAATATACCTCTTTACCTTGGTGACTTTTTTGTGGGGACTTATTGCGACACCTGTTTCTATTGGTCTCGCACAAAAGTTCAGGCTCCTGGACATACCCGGAGGCAGAAAAAAACATAGCAGCATCATGCCGCGCGGTGCCGGTATTGTTCTATGGAGCGGTTACCTTCTCTGGGCCCTTTTCGTTGGCAATCCGGGAGTAGAGGTGCCATATATAGCCACAGGGGCAACGATAGTATTCATAGTGGGGTACATGGATGATATGCATCCGCTTCCGCCGGTCATGAGGCTCTTTTTTCATCTCGCGGCGGCGGCCTGGGTTTCTTACGCCCTTCCCATACCGCTTTGGCAGAGAATGTTGATAATTTTCTGGATCACCGGAACCACTAACGCCTATAACCTCATCGACGGAATGGATGGACTTTGCCTTACTTTGACTCTGATCACAGCCTTTATAGCGATATTTGCAGGAAACCCTGTTGTGTGGATGCCGTTGGCAGGACTCGTTTTCGGGGTGTTGCTGTGGAATTTCCCGCAGCCAAGGACCTTCCTGGGTGACGGAGGAAGTACCCTGCTGGGATATATTTGCGCTTCGCATCTCGCATGGAGTATTTTTCCGGATCTCTTCGGAAAAGGATTTTTCAGCATTGCTACAGTCCTTTTCTTTATTGGAGGTATACCTGTAATAGATACTCTTGTTGCCATGACAAGGCGTCTTGTTACGAAAAAATCGCCCTTTTCTCCTGACAGAGGTCATGCGCATCACCGTCTGCTTGACAGCGGATTTTCAAAACTGCAGACACTGGCGATCCTGGGAACCGTACATCTGGCACTCGTACTTATAGGACTGCGCCTGGTTGGAATTAAAATTTTTTAGTTTCGGCACTTATCTGTTAAAATTGTAAACTTGACATCAAGAAGCCGGAGAACTGATTTTGGGAGGATGTTTCTATGAGCCGTAAAACTGTGGTCTGTGTCTTTGGGACCCGCCCCGAGGCTATTAAAATGGCGCCTGTGGTGCTCGCCCTTCGCAGCCGGGGTTATTTCGACGTAAAAATACTTGCTACCGGACAGCATTCTACGATGCTCGATCAGGCACTTGCACATTTCGAACTTACTGCGGATGTGAATCTTCACATCATGAAGGAAAGACAGAGCCTTGACCATATTACTTCTTCCGTTTTGACCGGAGCCGGAGAATATTTTGACAGTGTAGAACCGGCCGCTGTGCTTGTACACGGAGATACTACAACTACCTTCGCAGCCGCTCTTGCGGGTTTTTACAGAAAAATACCCGTCGGACACGTTGAGGCAGGTCTCAGAAGCGGAAATATGCATCTTCCATTCCCGGAGGAAATGAACAGGGTCCTGACTGACAGGATAACCACTTGGGCATTCGCTCCCACTGAGCTTGCAAAAGAGAACCTTCTCAAAGAGGGGACTCCGGAAGATATGATCCATGTTACAGGCAACACCGTGATAGACGCTCTTTTTTACACTGTAAAAAGCACATCAAAACCTTCCTGCCCTGAGCTCGCAAGGCTTCCTGAAAATGCTCCTTTCCTGCTGGTGACCGCACACAGAAGAGAATCCCTTGGGAAACCCCTTGAAGATATATGCTCTGCGCTTACGTTGCTTCTGGATGCTCATCCGGAACTTTGGATGGTCATACCCATGCACAGGAACCCATCTGTAAGAGAAACAATAAGAAAATATCTTGAGAAGAGAGAAAAGGTAATACTCTGCGACCCACTCGATTACCCGGACTTCGTCTGGGCGATGAACGCATCTAAATTTATACTGAGTGACAGCGGGGGAGTACAGGAAGAGGCTTCCGCCATAAAAAAACCTGTCCTCATACTGAGAGACGTTACGGAACGCCCCGAAGCAGTCGAAAAAGGAAGCGGAGTCCTTGTAGGGGTAGACAGAAAAAAAATCTTCTCAAACGCCATCAGGCTTCTTGAAGATAAAGATCATTTCATAGAGATAGAAAACAAGTGCAGGTTCCAGCCTTTTGGAGACGGAACTGCCGCAATAAAGATAGCTGACGCATTGAAGGACTATTTTGAGAAAGACAGGAAGTAATTTTTTATCAGTTTGGACTGGAGTGACTGTTGTTGGAGGATAAAATGATCATAAGGGGGGGGATCCCTCTTTACGGTACGGTCGACGTCCAGGGGGCCAAAAATGCAGCCCTCCCGGTCATGGCTGCATCGATACTTCTGAAGGGAAAGAGACTGACCCTGAAAAAGGTCCCTGACCTCTATGATATAAATACCATGTCTGACCTGCTCAGACATATAGGTATCACGGTAGAATTTAAAAACAACTTTATGACAATAGATGTCCCGGAAGAACTCAACTGGGATGCTCCTGCGGAACTGGTGCGAAAAATGAGGGCTTCTTCACTCGTTCTTGGCCCTCTTATAGCAAGGTGCGGCAAAGCAGTCCTTCCGCTTCCCGGAGGATGTGTTCTGGGCAGCAGACCGATAGATTTTCACCTTAAAGGGCTTAGAAAGATGGGAGCGGAGATCGACCTTAACAAAGGTTCTGTTTACGCCAGTGCTGGAAGGCTTAAAGGCGAGAGGGTCACCCTGGATTACCCCTCTGTGGGAGCAACAGAAAACCTTATGATGGCAGCTGCTCTTGCTCATGGTGTCACTTATATTGAAAATGCGGCCCTGGAGCCTGAAATAATAAACCTTGCAGACGTATTGAGACTTATGGGGATCCCTGTCAAAGGGGACGGCACACCAACGATCAGGATCACCGGTCAGACTGAGGCAGGATCGGCCGAAGCTGAGATAATACCGGACAGGATAGAGGCTGCAACTTACCTCATAGCAGGAATAATAACAAAAGGGGCTGTGACTGTCAGAGGCATAGATTCAGGCCTTGTCGACGCCATTCTGCTCAAGCTTGAAGAGGCCGGGGCAACGATCGAGATCATGCTGGACGAGGTAACAGCCAGATGTACCGACACGCTTAACGGAATACCGGTCAAAACCATGCCTTATCCGGGGTTCCCTACCGACACTCAGCCTCAGTTGATGGCAGCTCTCTCACTTGCTTCCGGAACAAGCGTAATACATGAGAGCGTTTTTGATTCAAGACTCCTTCATATAAACGAATTCAAAAAAATGGGCGCCAAGATCGAACTACAGGATTCAACAGCAATAGTCACAGGAGTAAGCAAACTTATCGGTACCGAGGTACGCGCATCTAATCTGAGGGCAGGCGCTGCACTTATACTTATGGGACTGGCGGCCGAAGGCTCAACTACCGTACACGATCTTTACCACGTATGGAGAGGCTATGAGGGACTCGTTGAGAAACTGAAGTCAATTGGAGCTGACATAGAGCTTATAACCTAGCTCTCGAGAGGGCGATAAAATGGAAGAGAGCAACACTCAGCAAATGAAAGAAGAGAGGCTTAAACAGGTCACGACCTATGCTTTTGTAGGCGCTGCGGGAACCGGCAAGAGCCAGAGGGCTCAGTCTGTAGCATCTATAATTGATGCTGATTACATTATCGACGATGGCCTGGTTATCCACAAAGGAAGTATCGTATGCGGCAAAAGCGCAAAATCGGAAAGGAACCAGATCAGCGCCATCAAAAGAGCTCTTTTTGAATTCGAAGACCATCGTAAGGAAGTCATGGATTTCTTTTCAAATGCAGCACCTTGTACTCTGATGATAATTGCGACATCCGATGACATGATCATTAGGATCATCAAAAAACTTAAACTCCCTCTTCCCGAAAAGATGGTAAGGATTGAAGACGTAGCCGCGCCTGAGGAAATAGACAAGGCCAGGAAGGAACGTTTCACTAAAGGTAAACACGTCATACCTGTCTCTCATGTCCTTGTCAGAAAAAATTTCGCAGGTAAACTTGTCGGCCAGTTGAGGGTATTCTGGAAATCAAAGGACAACCACGAAGGAGAGAAAACGATAGTAAGGCCTCCTTTCAGTTTTTACGGAGAAGTACACATTGAGCCACAGGCGATAGAAGATCTTGTTACGTTCATAGCGGGAAGGACATCACAGGTCGCCAAAGTCCTTGAAGTCAACGTGAGTCCCGAAAACGAAGAAAGCCTTTCAATAACTATAAAAATTGCTGCAAGCATAGGTGATAAAAATTTCGTCTCTCTCGCTAATCTTATCAAGGAAAGAACAGCTGTCAGCGTGAGGTATTTTACAGGAATCAATGTTAAAAATGTCGATGTCATAATTATGGAGGTTCTTATTTGATGGAAGAGATTAAAAAAATCCCTGATCTCTCTGCAGAAGAAAACGATAAAGCACGGAGTGTACTTTGGGAAAAGGCCAAAGAGAGCGCGCTTTCGTGTAAAACATGCTCTCTTTCTGCAACAAGGACAAATGTGGTCTTCGGTGACGGCAGCGAACGGAGCAAGATCCTGTTCATAGGCGAAGGTCCCGGAGCTGAAGAAGACGCACAGGGATTGCCCTTTGTCGGAAGAGCAGGGCAGCTTTTGACGCAGATATTTACAGCGGGCGGAATAGACAGAAAAGATGTCTACATAACCAACATAGTTAAATGCAGGCCGCCTGAAAACAGGGTACCGACTCCGGAGGAAATGATAATTTGCGATCAGCATTTGCAGACACAGATAATGCTGATAGATCCGGCACTGATAATTTTACTTGGCAACACACCGACGAGGTGGATATTAAAGACAAACGAAGGCATAACAAAAATAAGGGGCAGATGGTTTGAGTGGCGCGGGAAAGCCGTGATGCCTATGTTTCATCCAAGCTATCTTTTGAGGAACGCCTCTTCAAAAGAGGGAAGCCCTAAACACCTTACATGGATCGATATACAGGAAGTTAAAAGATCATGGGATATAGTCAGGGAGACCGGAAATATTAACCATATAAAATTCGGGTAGGCATATATGAAAGATAAAGTTTTAAATCACATCGGGATAATAATGGACGGGAATCGTCGCTGGGCAAGAACCAGGGGCCTCCCTGCTATATTGGGGCACAGGGAGGGCGTAAAGGCTGTCGAAAGGACACTTATCGCAGCAAAAGAACTTGGCGTGCCCTGTGTGTCCCTCTATGCTTTTTCTACAGAAAACTGGAAAAGGCCAAAACCTGAAGTTCTCGGGCTTATGGGACTGCTCAAATATTACATGAAGTTAAAACTTGATGGACTAAACAGAGAAAACGCAAGGATAAGATTCGCAGGCGACCTCTCGGTGCTTTCCAAAGATCTTCAGGAAATACTCCTGGATGCCGAGGACAAAACTAAAAACAATGATTCGATGCAGCTCATAGTCTGCCTAAACTACGGTGGAAGGCAGGAGATACTCGACGCGGTAAACAGGATGATCGAAAAAGGAGTATCGCTGCCGGTGACAGAAGATGTTTTCCGTCAGTATCTTTATCTCCCTGATGTTCCGGATCCCGACCTCCTTATAAGAACCAGCGGAGAGCTCAGGATGAGTAATTTCTGGCTATGGCAGGGCAGTTACAGCGAATATTATTTTACAGATAAATACTGGCCCGACTTTGGCAAGTCGGATCTGGAAGAGGCAATAGCCGATTACTACAGGAGGGAAAGACGCTATGGTAAAGCCTGATCATTTTCTGTCATCAATACCTGATCTGCCTTTAAGAGCTTTCAGCAGCATATTCATCGTACTTGTAATACTTGGTGGAATAATCAAAGGAGGACATGTCTGGAATGCGGTCGTCTTTATTGTGGCAATGATCTCCTTATGGGAGTTCTACAAACTGCTGTCCACAAAGCACGATATTTCACCATGGCTTATTATGCTATCCGGTGCCTTCATCCTTATTGGAGCTTCTTCTGATATGAGCCTCTCGGCAATACTCTGTTCTATTTCATCTATCGTCTTTGTGGCACTTTTTCTTGAAATCATTCGCCGCCAGGTAAGCGCTGAGAGTTTTGCGCTTGAAAACATGGGGGCAACAATAGTAGGGATAGCCTATGTTATCCTACCGTGGTCTTTTATGATACTTATACGCTCAAGGGAGCTGGGATCACTCTTTCTGATAACCCTCTTTTTTTGCACATGGAGCTGCGACGTAGCCGCATATATTGTGGGAAGCCGCCTCGGAAGAAATCTTCTGTGTAAAAATATCAGCCCCAATAAAACATGGGAGGGATTTTTTGGCGGAGCTGCCGCCAGCCTATTATGCGGAGGGTCGCTGGCTCTGATATTCTCTTTTCCCCCTCTTCCACTTTTACTGATGGGACTGCTCTGCGGAGTTGCCGGACAGCTTGGCGACCTTGGAGAATCAGTGCTTAAAAGGGAAGCCGGAGTCAAAGACACCGGCTCCATGATACCGGGACACGGCGGTCTCCTTGACAGGTTCGACAGCATCCTCGTGAACGGAACACTGGCCTTCGTGATATTTGAGCTGATAGGTTGATAGGGTGAGTGCTTTTCCTAAGATCAGATTAGCAATAATAGGTGCTACCGGAAGTGTAGGCGGGGCAGTTTTAGACATTTGCAAAAGGTTTCCTGAGCGCTTTGAGGTTGTTGCTTTGGCTGCCCAGAGCAATCAAGGAAAACTTTTGGAACTGGCTTCTGTCCATAACGCAAAAAAACTTTGCCTGACCGCACCCATTTCAGGTACTTTTAAAGAAAATGGTTACAGATGCGTCACCGGCACAGATGCTCTTTGCGAAATAGCATCAGATACCGATGTTGATCATGTTGTATTCGCGTCATCGGGCGTCTCAGCCATAAAAGCACTCCAGACTGCTCTTAAAGAGGACAAAGACGTGTCACTGGCAAACAAGGAAAGCATAGTCGTTGCCGGCCCCTGGGTCATGCCACTCGTAAAACGGAAAGATCAAATGAGACCGGTAGACAGCGAACACAGTGCCATTTGGCAGTGCCTCAGGGAAGATCACAGGCGGGAGATCGCAAAGATCTGGCTGACGGCTTCGGGTGGTCCTTTCAGAGATCACACAAAAGAAATGCTTGAAAGGGTCACGCCTAAAGAGACTCTATCGCATCCTGTCTGGAAAATGGGACCAAAGATAACTGTAGACAGCGCGACTTTGATGAATAAAGGAATAGAATGTATTGAAGCAATGCAGCTCTTCGACCTTCCGGCCAACAAAGTCAGTGCGCTTATCCATCCAAAGTCACAGGTACACGGTGCCGTCCTTTTCATCGACGGTACAATGAAGATGCTCATCTCAGAACCGGACATGCGCCTTCCTGCAGCGGCAGCGCTCGCCTGGCCTGACAGACTGGACCTTGTCTCTTCAGGGTTTGATTTCATAAAACCCGAAAAATGGGATCTGCAGTTTAGGGAAATTGACGGTTCCCTTTTCCCCTGTTTTAGTATAGCCTTCAAGGCAGGCGAGATGGGAGGAGCATATCCTGCCCTCCTTGTGGGAGCTGACGAAACCGCTGTACAGGCTTTTTTGGACGGCATCATTCCGTTCACGGCAATTTCACAGGTAATAGAGGAGACACTTGCCAAATCGACTTCAGCTTCTCCCGGAACTCTTGATGAAGCTATAGAATTAGTAAGCACAGGCGAGAGGATCGCAAAGGAACTGTGTAAAAACTGGAGGCATCACTTTTGATAAGCATGATCTCTTTTCTCATAGTAATTTCAATTTGCGTAATATCGCACGAGGGTGGCCACTATCTCTCTGCACGTTGGAGAAATGTCCTGATACATGAGTTTTCATTCGGTATGGGACCTGCCATATGGAGCAGACAAAAGGGTGAGACCCTCTGGTCACTTAGAGCTTTCCCTATAGGCGGATTCGTCAGACTTGAGGGAGAGGACGCATCAGACCAAGTTCCTAAGCCGGAAGGTTATGACCCTACGCGTTCGCTTTCTTCAAAAAAACCTTGGGAAAGACTGCTTGTATTGGCTTCAGGAGCCGCGGTCAACCTGATATTGGCATGGCTCCTTACTGCGGCTCTGCTCGCAGGCAATGGCGTCATGGACCTTGAAAGACCGCTGGTAGGGAAAATAATGGAAGGAACACCTGCCTTTTCTGCCGGAATGGAGTCAGGAGACGTTATCAAATCAATAAATGGAAAAGAACTCAGTAAATGGGCGGACATAAGAGATACTATTCAAAATAAAGATATCGCAAGCGATCGCTTCCAAGTTACCGTGAAGAGGGGAGAAGAGATCCTGGGTCTCGATATCAATATACCCATTGACCCCGCACACGGAGGACGACTGCTCGGAGTACAGCCCGGAAGGATAACTTATCCCGTTCACATCGCGCTTCAAAAAAGCCTGGGATATTCGTGGAACATGAGTGTTGAGATACTCAGAGGCCTCTGGATGGTACTCACCAGACAGGTCCAGTCAGACGTTGTTGGTCCCGTAGGCATAGCTGTAATGGCAGGCGATGCATTTAAACAGGGGATATGGTCTTTCATAGCTTTCCTAGGCGTGATCAACCTTCATCTTGGTCTTCTAAACCTTCTGCCCTTCCCCGCCCTCGACGGAGGAAGGATCATCTTCATAATTTCGGAAATGATCACAGGAAAAAAGGTACCTGAAAAATGGGAGTCCCTTATCCATTACGGAGGATTTATAATCCTTATCTCCCTTATAATCCTTGTCACAGGAAAAGATATCATCAGGCTATTTATTAAATAATCGGGCAGGCGGTAATAATGGGCAGCAGAAAAATAGTTGATATAAAAGGTCTTACAATAGGCGGCAGTTCACCTGTGCGTGTCGAAAGCATGATAAAAACTCCTTTGTCCGACCTCGAAGAGTGTGCAGCGGAGTGCACAGCTCTTGCGAAGGAAGGATGCGAACTTATAAGAGTATCACTGCCTGATCTTGCTTTAACAGAAAACATGAAAATACTCAATTCAAGATCACCTGTTCCCATAATGGCAGACATCCATTTCAACCATAAACTTGCAATTGCGGCATTGGAATCAGGCTGTGCATCGATCCGAATAAACCCGGGAAATATGAGTGACAGGAAGGGTACAGAAGATGTCATCAGGCTCGCCCAAAGTTTAAACGCTGTTATACGCATAGGGGCAAACGGTGGCTCAATAAACAAAGCACAGCTGGAACATACAAAGGGCGACAGGGCAGCGGCGCTTGCCTGTGCAGTTGAAGAACAGATCAACATCCTGAAGGAATGCTCTTTTGAGAATATCATCATCTCAGCAAAATCCAGCTCAGTTACAGAAACCGTAAGAGCAAACTCTCTTCTTTCACAAAAATATCCATACCCCGTTCATATAGGAATAACAGAGGCAGGCTTCGGCACTGCCGGCATCATAAAGGGAGCTGCAGGAATTTCTGTAATGCTTGCCCAGGGAATAGGGGACACGATCCGAGTAAGCCTGACCGGTCCCTCCATTGAAGAAGTCAGAGTGGGCTACCATATCCTTGGCTCCCTGGAAATAAGGAGACACGGTTACAATCTGATAAGCTGCCCTACATGCGGACGTAAAAGAATTGACGTTGCAAAGCTTGTAAAAGAAGTGACCTCCCTTTTGCCTGAAAACATAAAGGACGGAACGACAATAGCGGTCATGGGCTGCGAGGTGAACGGACCAAGAGAGGCCGCCTGTGCTGATCTTGGCATTGCCGGCACTCCTGATGGCTTTGTGCTTTTCCGCAAAGGAAAAGCTGTGTGCAACGATACTGCTGAAAATCTAAAAAAGCGCCTTCTCGAAGAGATCGCCCATCTTTGATCGGATCCTCCCAAAAAATTTTTATCTTAAGAATTTGAACTTCTTTAGACTTTAAGTTGATTTTTGTTTGTGTTATAATTTTTTAGGAGGCTACCTTTTACTCAGCCTTTCATCTTTTGCGCCATAAATTAACCCATAACCCTGTTATTACTACTTTTTTTAAGTTAAGCTTTGCTTAAAACTATTTTTAAAATTTACTGGGGGGTGTAATTATGTGCCAAGATAAACCATTCTGTGTTTTCTCCGAAACCGGCCCGCTTAAACAGGTGATGCTTCACAGGCCCGGAAATGAGCTCAACCGGCTTACCATAAACAACATGAGTGACCTTCTCTTTGATGATCTTATCTGGCTTGAACAGGCTCAGCGCGAGCACGACAAGTTTGCAGAGATACTTCGGCGAGAGGGATGCGAAGTACTCTATTTCAATGAATGTCTTGCAAAAGTTCTCGAGGACAAAGAAGTAAGAGAATCGTTGCTCAAATCAGTTTTTATGCTTGAATGCCTGGACCGCCATCTTTCTGAAGGACTTGCCGAAGTATTTATGGATCTTCCCCCGATTGCTCTTGCCTCCCATCTCATAAGCGGTTACAGCAAAGAGGA
>JAAZCN010000120.1 GCA_012513245.1 Synergistaceae bacterium
GACGACACCGCCGCTGCTGCAGTAGGAGCAAAGGAAGCACAGAACATAATAAACAAAAAACAGAAACAAGATGCGAGGATAAACACAGAAATGAGCGTTGAGCTCTTTTTCGTTTTCATGATCCGATCACCTCTCTGAGTAATGTTACAGTGCTGGCGGAAACTGCATCCGCCTGCCTCTAACAACTGCTTGCCTATCGCTTGCCAACTGCTTGCCCGCCCCTAACGACCGTTTGACAATTGTTTGACAAAGTTTTTAAACCATTACTTCCCGGCGATGGAATCGCCTCTTCTCACGGCTTAAAAGCCGCACTTCCCGTCGGACCTGAGTCCGACAGCCTCCCGCGGCAGGCTCATGCCGCTCCCCTCACTCCACCGCTGTGACTGTTACTTGTTCCGGTTCTATCCTCAATACTTTAAAATCGGATTTAAGGTTCTTCACAAGGATCGGGAGCGTTAGCTGTTTGGAAACTATATTCGATACGTCTACATAGAGATCACAAGGCACTGATCCGGACTGGAGCGCGTCGATTTCTGCCTTAGTACCCTGAATAGTCACTTTGACCGACTGAGTGGTTAGCTTCCATTCTTTTCCCGGTGCGGATCCTTCTGTCATGACCGCCACGTTGTTAAATGTCTTTTCAGTGATTTTTTTTCGGATGTATATTTCTACTCTTGCCCTGTCCGGGCCGCTGATCTCGACCTCAGGAGTCATTTCAACAGGCTGCAGTGGGAGCATCAGGTTCAGGTTCTGATCAAGTCCTGAAATATCTACGGGGGGCAGAACAAGCGATGTCATTTTTTTCACAGCCGTGCTCTTTCCCTTTATCGCTACGCTCTGTGGTATCACTCTTACAGATTCAAGTTCATATCCCTCTGCCGGGGTCCCTACAACAGAGACCTCGACAGGAATGCTCTCTCCCAGGATCTCGTTTTCGAGCGATATTTTCACTTCCACCTGTTTCGGAGTAATGGTGATCCTCTCAGCACTTCCGTTAGTGTCCGCTACTGTAACAGGGAGCATTATTCCCTCTCCGTCCTTGATTTTCGCACCTGGGATAACTGTCTCAAGAACCTGAACAGCAAGGACATCAGATTCCGGACCGCTGATGACAGCTTCTTTGGGGAGAATATTCGCTGTTGATATGACCATGCCTTCAGGTAAATTCCCTTCGACCCTATAGGAAATATTTACTGTTCGTTCAACATGCCTGTATATTTCTACATCTGCTGTTGAGGGCTGCCAGCTTCTCACTCTTACAAAGGACGGTGTGCTGATGCTTATCGGAAGGCTGTATTTGCCGGGCTGAAGTCCCTGCAGGTCTACCCTCGCTGAAATATCGCTCTGTTCGACCCTTGAAAGAGCATTGAGGTTTCCTGCAAGCTTTATTTCAACTTTCCTTGTGTTCTCGTACATTGAATACCCTCTCTGAAGATTTAAATATTCAATGTTTGTAGACATTGAACGTGTCCCATCACTGTTGCCGTCCCATGCAACGAATGCCCAGAGCATAAGTGAGATTGCGAGTGAGACTGCAAAGAGGCCTACGTTAGCCCTAAGAATACCCGTTCCACGTATATTGACCCAGCGACTCAGTTTTTCAAGATATTTTTTAGACATTTTTTGCATCTTCTGAACGTCCTTTGGGCTACCGCTGCCGTTATTATTGTTATTCTTCATTAGAAGCACTTCCCGACCACTGCTGCACGATCTCTTCCCTCAGTCTGTCCATAAAGTTGGACTCTCTGCCTTCAAAACTGAAATAATGACCACATATACTTTTAAGCTGAGCCTCGCTCAATGGTTTAGAAAGTCGACCGCCTACTGCAACTGTTATCTCTCCTCTTTCCTCAGAAACAGCGATCGCAAGAGCATCAGACATTTCTGTAACACCCAAGGCTGCTCTGTGTCTAGTTCCGTACCATCTTGAGATGTCAGTCTTTTCTGTGAGAGGTAAATAGCAGCCTGCTGCAATGATGTTGTGCTGGTCTATGACTACCGCACCGTCATGAAGAGGAGTACCGGGCCAGAAGATCGACACTATCAATTCCTCTGTTATATCTGCCTTTAAAGAAACAGCTGTCCTCCATACCTCTTTAAGGCTTGTGTTTCTCTGAAGGACACAGAGAGCTCCGATCCTCTGAGATTTGCAGTAAAGCATAGCTTTGGTAAGGTTATCGGCTTTTATATCGACCATTTCTTCGTTGTTGTCGACCTTCCACAAATGGCCCTTGCCAAGCTCTTCAAGCATATGCCTCAGTTCGGGCTGGAACAGGATGGGGATGACGATAATAAAAGCGCTCAATAGTTTTCCTATTATCCAGGAAAGGCTTCTCAGTTCAAGGACATTGGCTAGTGCACCGATCAGTCCTATGATCATTACACCTCGTATGAGCTGCATGGCACGAGTTCCGACCAGAAGCATAAGAACTCTGTAAATTATAAAGGCAACTATAAAAATGTCAGGTATATCCTGCCAGCGCAAATCAAAAAACGGCAATGGTACCACCTCCTTTTATAAGCTGCGGCGTATAGAAGCCGCGTTAAGC
>JAAZCN010000002.1 GCA_012513245.1 Synergistaceae bacterium
AAAATGCTGACAGCAGAGAACTGCTGAAAACAGTTGTAAAGAAAATTCGCTCAGAAGGGTGGGTCATCGATTGGGTAGACGTGACCCTACAGGCTCAGAGACCAAAGCTTGGGCACATGATACCTAGTTTTATAGCAAACGTAACATCCTTAATAGCAGAGAACGAAGAAGAAATAAACTTTAACATGAAGGTAAAATCGGCGGAGGGGTGCGGCTCGGTTGGAAGAAATGAATGTATGATATGCCATGGAGTTGCTACACTTTCGAAATACGATTGGAATTAAGACAGTATAGGCATTAAACATAACTGGGAGTTTTTCCTGTAATACAAATTTACAAACGGAGGCAATTAAAATGACAAAAAATAGATTTGAAGACAAATTTGTGGAATACAGAGGCTTTACGTTCGATGATGTCCTACTCGTTCCGGGATACAGCGAAGTTGTTCCCTCTCAAGTAGACGTCTCAACAAAACTTACGCCACAGATATCACTAAATATACCAATCTGCAGCGCCGCAATGGACACAGTAACGGACGGCAAACTTGCAATTGCGCTTGCTCGTGAGGGTGGAATAGGAATACTTCACAGAAACCTGCCTATTCAAAACCAGGCTATCGAGGTAGATAAGGTAAAAAGGTCCGAATCAGGAGTAATAGTAGACCCTTTCTTTAGACATCCCGAGGACATGGTGAGAGAAGCAGTTGGCCTAATGGAGCACTACCATATATCTGGAGTTCCCATTGTAGACAAGGATCTTAAGCTTGTCGGGATAATAACCAACAGAGATCTAAGGTTCGTCACAAATCTCGATCAGCCTATAGCAAACGTAATGACGAAAGATAATCTAATAACAGCCCAGATAGGAACAACACTTGAAGACGCAAAGATCATTTTGATGGGTACTAAGGTGGAAAAACTGCCCATAATAGATAAAGATGGCAAATTGAAAGGTCTTATTACAATCAAGGATATCTTGAAGGCCAGAGCCTTTCCAAACTCCACAAAGGATTCAATGGGACGTCTTCGCGTTGGAGCAGCCATAGGTGTTGGGGCAGACGCCTTCGACAGAGCAGAGGCTTTAGTCAGAGCCGGAGTAGACGTCATAGTTGTCGATACAGCTCATGGTCATTCCAAAATGGTAATAGATACTGTCGCTAAATTAAGGAAATTGTATCCTGACCTTCCTCTGATAGGGGGCAACATAGCAACTGCAGAAGCAGCCGAAGCTCTTATCGACGCAGGAGCAGATGGAGTTAAGATAGGAATCGGTCCGGGATCGATCTGCACAACGAGGATAGTTGCAGGAATAGGAGTTCCTCAGGTTGCAGCAGTGATGAACGTCTCCGAAGCAACTCACAGAAGAGGCAAAACGGCAATCGCCGACGGTGGTATAAGATATTCCGGAGACATAGTAAAAGCTCTAGCAGCTGGAGCGGACGTTGTAATGATAGGATCTCTCTTTGCAGGCACCGAAGAGAGCCCAGGAGAGGCTGTAATATACAGAGGTAGATCATTCAAGAGCTATAGAGGTATGGGTTCCCTTGGCGCTATGAAAGGCGGCTGCAGCAAAGACAGATACTTCCAAGAAGGAACGGCAGAAGATAAACTCGTTCCTGAGGGTATTGAAGGAATGGTATCACACAAAGGTTCCATCTCAGCCGTTGTTTATCAGATGGTTGGCGGTATCCGCTCGGGCATGGGTTACGTAGGAGCTAAAAACATTGAAACGCTCCATGAAGAGTCAAAATTTGTGCAGGTAACCGCAGCTTCCATGAAAGAAAGCCATCCTCACGACATAGTCATAACCAAAGAAGCTCCCAACTACTGGGCAGATGAATGATCTCGAATAGACCTCGAATAATTTCGGTGGGCTCTAAGTATTGACATGATGGGTAATAGCTAGTAAAATCTCATCTCGTTGGGCGGTTAGTTCAGAGGGAGAACGCTTCCCTGACACGGAAGAGGTCAGAGGTTCAATTCCTCTACCGCCCACCATATTTGTAAACCGCGGACGAGCTTCGGCCCGTCCTTTTTCATGGTTTTTCCCCAAAGCGGGCTAAAAATGAACGTAAGCGTCAAATATCCCGGACCTGGATAACGTCCAGAAATTCGGAACCTTTGACGTTTACGGTTACTATTGCGATTTGCTTGTAAGAGATGCGGATGATCCGCAGAGGCTGCACAGAAAGAAGGATCTGTGCATTTATGCGAAAAAGACCGTAAATTCTGTACTCAGGAACCTTGGGTTAACGGAATTACTAAATGAAGATGTCCAAGGGGATTACAGCAGATGACGCACACTGTATTTAGTAGTAGGGGACCAGGTAACGCGCCTTTGCACTATTTACCGGAGTGATTCTGTTAAGACGCAGAGTAACAACTATAGTCAAATTTCTGGCGAGTCGTTAATATGCGGGACCTCGTAGGTGTTTTCCATAATCA
>JAAZCN010000121.1 GCA_012513245.1 Synergistaceae bacterium
AAAGCTGCATAAAAACAGCGATAGAAAATCATCCTGATATTATTGCTGCTGCAAGCAAAATTGATTCTCAAAGAGCTTCTATAGGAGGGAGCGCGGCTGGCGGTAAGCCTCAGCTAAAGGCAGGAGCTGCTTACACGAGAAACGACAGCACATCTGCTGAAGATGGATCAGGTTCTTACAACACCTCAATGTCGGTTGAACAGTCGGTATATGACTGGGGCAAAAGGGATCTTAAAATTGCAGCTGCGAGAATAAACACTGATGCTGCGACCTCTGATTATTTGTACACCAAAGATAACATAATTGCAGGAGTTAGATCTGCCTACTACAGTCTTAACAAATCTGTCCGACAGGTCCGTGTGGCTCAGACAAGATACGAAAATTACGAGAAAAGACTCTCTTGGGCGAAATCGTATTATGAGGTGGGAACTAAGCCTAAAATCGAGGTAACCAAGGCAGAGACAGATCTTGCGAATTCTAAACTCGCACTTGTAAAAGCCAAGTCCGAGGCAGAGCAAAACAGAGCGCAGCTGGCTTCAGCTATAGGACTTCCTATGATGGAAATAAATGATATCTCGGATGTGCTTTCCTACGAAGAATGGAAAGTTCCTATTGAAGAAGCGGTCAAAAGAGCATCGGCCAACAGGCCGGACCTGGCAGCTAAACGTAAAAAAGTCGAGTACGCAATGACCTCGCTCGCTTTAGAGAAAAAAGGTTTATCACCCGATCTGAGCGCATCTGCCGGTTACAATGTATATGGAAACGCTCCTTTCGATGACAATGGATGGAATGCGAAGCTTTCTTTCAATATCCCACTTTATGACGGTGGGCTGACCAAGAGCCGAGTGCAGGGGGCAGAGGCTGATCTTGTTACAGCAAAGGCACAGATGCAAAGTACGTCTAACCAAGTTATGCTCGATGTCAGGAAAGCTTGGCAGGCTCTTGCCCAGTCAAAAGAAGCGCTGCAGGCTTCTCTTGAAGCCGAAAAACAGGCAAAAGAGACTTATGAGCTTGCTGCAGGGAGATATGAGGTAGGAGTAGGGAGCAGTCTTGAAATATCTGATGCCGTGGAGAGTTATGCTTCGGCGCAGGCCAACAAAATCCTATCTTTGTATGACTGCAAACAAAAACGTCTGGACCTTGAAAAGGCCATGGGAGGTCTCGAAGAATGAAACTGAAAGATATGGAATTTTCAAAGTTGTTAAGAGGCAGGACTCTATTTGTTATATTAATATTAATTGCGTTATCCGGGGGACTTTTCTGGTATTTCAACAAAGGCACGGGTGAGATCCAATATAAAACTGTTAAAGCGGCAAGGTCAGATCTTCGTTCAGTCATTCAGGCTACGGGCACTCTTGATGCCGTTGAGACCGTGGACGTTGGGACCCAGATATCCGGTACCATCAAAGACATATATATAGATTTCAACAGTGTTGTAAAGAAGGGACAGCTTATTGCGGAAATTGATCCTGCAACTCAGCAGGCCGATGTGGCACAGGCTGAAGCTAACCTCCTCGCATCGAAAGCAGACCTTATGAATTCGCAAGCAGTCCTTGTAAATGCGGAGAAAAACCTTGCCCGGACAAAAAAACTCGCAGAAAGAGACCTAATTGCAAAAGCGGATGAAGATATGGACGAAAAGTCTTATCTGACCGCCAGAGCACAGGTCGCAGCCTCAAAAGCAAAGATAGGACAATACGCGGCAACACTGACCAAAACAAAGATTAATCTAGGGTATACGAAGATATATTCTCCTGTTGACGGTGTGGTAATTTCTAAAAACGTAGATAAAGGGCAGACTGTCGCTGCAAGCTACCAGACGCCAAGTATAGCTGAAATAGCAAGAGATCTCAGCCATATGCAGGTTGAAGTTAACGTTGACGAGGCCGATATCGGAGGAGTCAAAGACGGACAGAGAGCTACGTTTACTGTTGACGCGCACCCCAACGATCCATTTGAAGGGATAGTCACCCAGGTACGGCTCTCTCCTGCTAAGACTGACAACGTAGTTACTTATGTAGTAATAGTTAAAGTCTCGAACAACAAAGGACTTTTAATGCCGGGCATGACAGCTAACGTCTCTCTTATTGTTGAGGAGCGAGAGAACGTCTTAGTTGTTCCTAACAGCGCTTTCAGATTCAAGCCGGTTGATCCGGCCGCTGCTAAGGAACAGGGGGTACCCAGAATGGGCAAGCAGACTATTGCCGAAGTAAGAACTCCTTCCGTATATTTGCTTGATAAAAAGACACCTGTAAGAGTAGATGTCAAAAGAGGCATTTCAGACGGTGAGAATACAGAGATCATATCAGGGCTCAGTGAAGGCGATGCTGTCATCACAGGTATTATCGTGCCGAACGGAGATAAATAAATGGCTTTGGTCGAACTAAGGAATATCCATAAGAGTTTCAGTATGGGAAAAGAAGAAGTGGAGATACTTCACGGAATAAACCTTTCTGTTGAGAAGGGCGAATTTGTCGCCATGATGGGTCCTTCCGGCTCAGGAAAGTCTACAACGATGAATATTCTTGGCTGTCTTGATAAACCTACCACAGGAACTTATATCCTTAGCGGAAAAAATATCAATGACCTCGATAGCGATGAACTGGCCGTGATAAGAAACAGTACGATAGGTTTCGTGTTCCAGGGCTTCAACCTGCTGCAGAAGACAAGTGCTATAGAGAATGTGGAACTGCCGCTGCTTTATGCAGGAATTCCTAAGAAAGAACGCATTCAGCGGGCGGAAGAAGCTTTGATACAGATGGGACTCGGGGACAGACTTTACCACGAACCCACTCAGCTTTCAGGGGGACAGCAGCAAAGAGTTGCGATAGCCAGGGGAATTGTCAATAAAGCTCCTGTCCTGATGGCAGATGAGCCCACTGGAAACCTTGACTCAAAAACAAGCGCCGAGATAATGGAGCTTTTTAAAAAAATCAACGAAGAAGAGGGTACGACGATATTGCTTGTCACGCACGAACCTGGTGTCGCTGATTACGCTAAACGGATAGTCCATTTCAAGGACGGAAT
>JAAZCN010000122.1 GCA_012513245.1 Synergistaceae bacterium
GAATATGCCCTTGGCTGTCTTTATCTTAAGGGTGAAGATGTCCCAAAGGATGTAGCAAAAGCAATTTCATATTTGCAAAGTGCAGCTGCACAGGGAAATGAACTTGCCGAGTATCGTCTTGGAAAAACCTATCTCATTGGAGATGGTGTTCTAAAAGATATAGAAGCTGCAATAAAATATCTGACTGCTTCTGCTGAAAAGGGTAATCAATATGCTCAGTATGCTCTTGGAAAGCTTTATCTGATGGGAAAGGATGTTCATAGGGATAAGGAAGAAGCTGTAAAGTGGTTTACTCTTTCGGCAGCACAGGGCAACATCTATGCACAGTTTTTCCTTGACCATATGGATGAATTCAGGGAGCCGTCTGTGATGCTGGCAGCCACAAGGCTCCTTCATCATATGAGCCGTATTATTGGTGACACTGCACCGGCAAGGATACCGCCAAACCAGCGTGCTGACAGAAAGCTCCTACAGAAAATAAGGGCTAAAAAGCAGGCACAGGGTCATAAGCATGATGACCATGAGCAGTCTATGCATACATTATAAAAATTGGAGGATTAGTATGAAGAAAGGAAAAAGAAAAACCAATAAGCCGAGCCTAAAAAAGATACTCATACCCAAAAAACATCGGAGCGTTAATCGTCCGGTGTTTTTTCATCGTATAGGAAATCGACATAGTTAGGGGGCCGTTATGGGAAATTATATTCATTTTACGGAGGAAGAGAAATACCGTGCCAACAATGTTGATCTTATAGATTTTTTACACCGCCAAGGGGAGAAACTTATTGCAAGTGGCAGAGAAAAACGGCTTGCATCAGACCACAGCATCACCATCCGTGGGAACGAGTGGTATGATCATTCAAAAGAACATGGAGGCTATGCCATAGATTTCGTCAAGAACTTTTATAACCTTTCTTTCCCCGATGCGGTAATTTTATTATTAGGAGGGGAACAGGGTATTGAATATACTCCTGCCAAAAAGAAAAAGCAAGAAGAACCAAAGCCTTTCAAACTGCCCAACGCACACTCGGACATGCGAAGAGTTTATGCTTACCTTGTGAAAACAAGGAAGATTGACCGTGATGTAGTCAGCTTTTTTGCCAAAGAAAAATTGCTTTATGAATCCTGCGAAAAATCAAAAGACGGAAGTAAAAAATATCATAATGCGGTGTTCGTTGGATTGGATGAAAACGGAGTGCCCCGTCATGCACACAAGCGAGGACTCTACACCGAGGGCATAAGCTTCAAAGGAAATGTGGATAGCTGTAGTCCGGCATATAGCTTTCACTGGATTGGTGAAAGTGAAATGTTGTATGTATTTGAAGCACCTATCGATTTGCTGTCTTATATTTCACTCCATCCCGAAAAATGGCAACAGCATAGCTATGTTGCTCTTTGTGGAGTGGGCAGTCAGTCGATGATTAAAATGCTTGAACTTAATCCCCACATTCAGGAAGTAGCCCTCTGCCTTGACAATGATGAAGCCGGGAACAAAGCATCAGAACGGTTTAAAAATCAACTTGCAGAAAGCGGATACAGATGCCGTCTAATTGTATCTCGGGGCAAAGATTGGAATGATGATTTAATAGATAGCCAGCAAATAAAAAACAGCTTTGAAATGAAAATGACATAAAAAAGGC
>JAAZCN010000123.1 GCA_012513245.1 Synergistaceae bacterium
CTCCCAGCCTTCTGAGTGTATCGGCAACTGTGAAGAGCCTGTCGCTCTCCTTGAGGCGAAGACGCCCCACGTTGAATATTTCTGTCTCGCCCTCCGCCGCGCATGCTAATAGAGCTATTGGCGGAACCAGGTCAGGGATGTCTCTTGCATCTATGCGTGCAGGTCTGAGAATGTCGGCTTTAACTTTTACAGAGTTATCTTCGTAAACGGCTTCGGCTCCCATCTCTTCAAGCACACTGACTATAGCTCTGTCTCCCTGAGAGGAATTTGTATTTAAACCCTCGCACGTTATGCCCTGTCCACATGCGGCGGCCCCACATAGCCAGAAAGAAGTGTTTGACCAATCTCCCTCTGTAGTAATGCTTCCGGGCGTGGTGATCTCAACTCCCCCGGGGACGGATATCGAAGAATCTCCATTTAACTCCATCTTTACCTTGAAGGTCTTCAGAACATCCAGGGTCATTTCTATGTATCCCCTGGACTCGACCGGGCCGGTTATCTCTATCTTGCTGTTTTTTCCAAGAAGCGGCAGGGCCATGAGAAGCCCACTTATGAACTGGGAGCTTACATCGCCGGGTATTGTGAACTCCCCGGCTGAGAGCCTGCCAGAAAATGAAACTCTCTCGGATCCCTTGCCCTCTATTAAAATCCCACATCTTTCGAGCGTTTCCCACAACGGACCCATCGGTCTCTCCGCAAGCCTTCCGCGGAGAAGAAAGGTCGACTCTGTTCCGAGCGCCGCTGCTACAGGAGCAAGGAACCTGTATGTAGATCCGCTCTCCCCACAGTCCAGTACCGCGCCTGATACCGGTGATCCAACAGGCTTGACGGTTATGATCCCATCCTGATGCTCTATCCCTGCGCCAAGAGCCGTAAGGCATCTCATCGTAGCGCTTATGTCCTCTGAAATCACCGGGCAGGAGATCTTCGTCTCCCTATCTGCAAGGGCAGCGCAGATCAGCTGCCTGTGAGCAAATGATTTTGAGGGTATAGCACGTATCTTGCCCTTTATAACGGAAGGCAGGACTGTAACTTTCATTGGCCTCTGTCCTCCTTCATAGCGCTCTTCATTAGTGATCCCAAATCTTTGACCGGGATCTTTTTAAGAACGCAGCACCCGATCTCTTCAGGAAGAACAAAAGTTATCTCCTCCGGTGATCTTTTCTTGTCCGAAAGCATAGCATCCAGAAGCTCTGCCTCTCTTAGGTCAGTTTTGTGCGGAAGTCCGAATGAGGTGACCTTCTCTTTGATCTCGATGCGGCAATCCTCACTGCACATCCCCATCTCTTCGGCGACAGAGGCAGCCATCACCATACCGATGGCGACCGCTTTCCCGTGGGATACTGCATAGTCGCTGCACTTTTCTATAGCATGTCCGAATGTGTGACCGAAGTTGAGAAGCTGCCTGGGACCTGTGTCAAACTCATCTTCACATACGAGTCTGCTTTTTATCGTCAGACAGCGCTCGATGATCTCTTCCATATGAAGCTTTATCGATCCTTTAAACATCTCAAACAGCCTGCTGTCCCCTATGACACCATACTTGATGACCTCGGCGCACCCGTCCCGGAAAATATCATCCGGCAGAGAGGAGAGAAGTTCCGGGTCACATACCACAAGATCAGGCTGATAAAAAGTCCCTGTCTGGTTCTTGCCGGAGTTCAGGTTTACAGCCGTCTTTCCTCCCGCAGATGAGTCGACCATGGCAAGAAGGGTCGTCGGGATCTGGATAAAGCCTATTCCCCTAAGGTATGTCGACGCGGCGAATCCCGCGATATCTCCCACCATCCCTCCACCGAGAGCAAAAACTGTGTCGCTCCTTGAAAGTTTGTTGTCAGAAAGAAAGGAGAGTATCTTTACGTAATTTTCAATGTTCTTAGAACTCTCACCGTTAGGGATCACATGCCTAAATACGCTGAAGCCGGCCCTTTCGAGAGACTCTGTGATGCGCCCGGACAAGATACGGTCCACGTTGTCGTCAGTGATGAGTGCGGCCTTTGTCGGACCCGTCACCTCTGAGGCAAGCATGCCTGTTTCATCTGAAAGGCCCGATCCTATATGTATGGTGTATCTCTTTCTCCCTGTATCGACTATGACATTCCTCACCGGCCATCGACCTCTTCTTTGGCCTTTTTACCCTCTCTCAATAGATCACGCAGAGCCGGAAAGTCCTCAGCATCAAGCGCATCCCTGTATTTAGAAAGAGAAGAGATCAGGAAATCTAGCTCGCGTAGCAGGTTGTCTTTGTTGTTGATGAAGAGGTCCGCCCACATGCCCGGATCAAGCCACGCAACACGTGTGAGGTCTTTATAGCTTCCTGCAGAGACTCCTTTGTGCTCCATCGCAGTCGGGCTCTTAATGTAGGCGTTCGATACCACATGAGCCAGCTGTGAGGTGAACGAGACAATGTTGTCATGTTTTTCGGCAGTCGTTACGTGGAGAAATCCGAAACCTATCGGCTCCAGCACTTTTTTAGCCCTGTCGAGAAGCTGTATGTCATCAAATACATGTGGAACGAGCACCATGGGGGCTCCCGTGAAGAGATCCTCGCTGCTGTTGGTAAAACCTGATTTATGGGTGCCTGCCATGGGATGGCCGCCTATAAAAGTAAAGCCATGCTCCTTCGCAAGTCTAAAACCCTCGTTGCAGACGATCCGCTTTGTACCGCAGCAGTCGATCACCAGGGTCTTTGGGGATATTAATGAGGCATGCTCATTGAGGAATTCCACTGTGTCCTTTGGGTTTATGGCTATCAGAAGTGCATCACACTCACCTATATTGTTTTTGTCCATTGCCACGTCTACTGCCCCGTATATGCGTGCAAATTCAACTACGGAGGGAGCCTTGTCATATCCCAGGATCACGTTGTCCGAGTTTTTTTTGTAAGTTTTGGCAAGAGAACCACCTATAAGGCCGAGGCCTACTATCCCTATCTTCATGATATGACCGCCTCTCTTATTTTGTTCACCTTTGTTACGAGAGATCTGAACTGTTCGGGCGTAAGTGACTGGGCGCCGTCGCAGAGAGCGTGCTGCGGGTCGTTATGTACTTCTATCATCAGTCCGTCCGCCCCGGCTGCAACAGCTGCCATCGACATAGGCTCGACCATCCTTGCCAGGCCTGTTGCATGGCTTGGGTCCACGACAACAGGCAGATGGGTCAGCTCGTGAAGCGCCGGGACTGCGGAGAGATCCAGCGTGTTTCTCGTGAAGGTCTCGTATGTCCTTATGCCTCGCTCACATAGAATGATCTTTTCGTTCCCGCCTGACATAACATATTCTGCACTCATGAGAAGCTCCTTAAGCGTGTTGGCAAGCCCTCTCTTCAGGAGGATCGGTTTTTTTGTCATTCCCAGTTCTTTAAGAAGGTCGAAATTCTGCATATTGCGGGCTCCTACCTGGATCACATCGACATCCTCGAAGAGATCTATATCCCTTACGTTCATGATCTCAGTGACTATAGGCAGGCCCGTCTGCTTCCTCGCTTCGAAGAGAAGTTCCAGCCCTTCGGCCTTAAGTCCCTGGAAATCATAAGGGGAGGTACGGGGCTTAAATGCTCCGCCGCGCAGGAGAGTCGCTCCGGAGGCCTTTACAGACTCCGCAACAGCGATTATCTGCTCGCGTGACTCGACCGAGCAGGGTCCGGCTATGATCTGGAAGTTGCCCCCTCCGATTTTGATACCCTTAATGTCCACAACAGAATCATCCGTGTGAAACTTCCTGTTGGCGTTTTTAAAAGGCTCGGTGATCCTTTTTACCGAGTCGATCATGTTGAGGCTCTCTACAAGGTTTATATCGACCTTGGCCGTCTCTCCGATCAGCCCAATGATAGTCTTATACTGCCCCTGTGAAATGTGCACCTCAAGCTCCATCGACCTGAACCAGTCGCAAAGACTCTCCCTCTGTTGTTCTGTAGTTCCCTCTTTTAATACGACTATCATTTAAATCACCCCTTCTGAAAAATAAAAAGAGACCGCCGGGTTTCGATCCCGTGCGGCCTCTTTACTGTTTGACTTGTTCTTAGTCCGGCGTTTTTAAATGCCTTCAGTGTGAGAGTTTATGCAGCAC
>JAAZCN010000016.1 GCA_012513245.1 Synergistaceae bacterium
ACGATAGTCATCAATATCGTAATTGAGGTTTAGAGCGAGTGATAACGACGCAACTTGCGATGCTTCGAACCGAGGCGTATATGAATACGTTGAGGTGAAAAAGCATCGCATGTTGCTACGTCAGCGCCGCTCTAAACCTCAATTACTCCGAGTGCGGAGATGGTCTCCATATCCTTATCCCCACGACCCGAAAGGTTGACAAGTATCTTTTGCTCCGGGGCAAGCTCCGGGGCTATCTTTATCGCTCCGGCGAGTGCATGGGAGCTCTCAAGGGCGGGGATGATGCCCTCTGTTCTGCAAAGGAGCTTGAATGCATGGAGGGCCTCTTTATCGCTGGCACAGATGTACTCTCCGCGGCCGCTCTCTTTGAGTGCGGCGTGCGCCGGTCCTACTGACGGATAATCAAGGCCGGCTGCTATTGAATAGACTTCGGCGGCCTCGCCCTTATCATCGGTAAGTACGTAGCTTTTGAATCCATGAAGGACTCCGGGGGCACCCTTGGTGAGGCTTGCAGCGTGGTCTCCGTATGTCAGCCCTCTTCCGGAGGGTTCGACACCTATAAGGCGAACATCTTTGTCTTCAATAAAGGCTGTGAAGATCCCTATCGCGTTGCTTCCGCCGCCGACACAGGCGATGACGGCGTCCGGCAGGGAGCCGGTGCGTTCAAGCATCTGGGCCCTTGCTTCCTCACCGATTATTTTCTGGAAATTCTGTACCATGGTTGGATATGGGTGCGGTCCGACCGCAGAACCGAGGAGGTAGTAGACGGAGGTGTCATTACAGAATGCCGTAAGCGCCGCATCGACAGCTTCCTTGAGCGTTCCCTGTCCGTCTGAGACAGGTACGACTGTTGCACCCAGCGCTTTCATTCTGAGTACGTTCGGAGCCTGGCGCACTATATCGACTTCTCCCATATAGATGTCGCATTCCATACCCATGAGAGCGGCTACTGTGGCACTCGCGACACCGTGCATCCCGGCCCCGGTCTCTGCTATTATCTTCTTTTTGCCCATTCTTTTGGCAAGCAGGGCCTGCCCTATGCAGTTGTTTATCTTGTGGGCTCCTGTGTGGTTGAGATCTTCTCTTTTTAGAAAGATCCTCGCTCCGCCGATAGCCTTGGTAAAGTTTTTACACTCGGTGAGCGCAGAGGGACGTCCCACGTAGTCCTTTAGAAGGGAGAGGTATTCCTCCCTGAATGTTTTGTCTGCAGCACATTTCTCATACTCTTTTGCGACTTCCTGAAGGATCGGCTCAAGCGCTTTTGGAACGTAAGTGCCTCCGAATCCGCCGTAGATACCTTTTACCGGAAAACCTGCCTGATTTTGTGTCTTATCTGTCATGATGATTTCCTCCTCTTCGCTATTGAAACCTGTCTGGTCTAAACTCATCTTCTCTTAAGCGCTTTGTTGTCTGCTGCATGTATAAAAAAAAGAGGGACTGAAAGAAATAAACCCTTCCAGTCCCTCTGAATTTACACAGTGAGAAACCGGCGGGACGCTAAGCGCACCACCAGCAGTTGAATGTATTATTCGTGAAGTTTGTATTTGATCTCATTAAACTTCCCCCGAACTTCCTGTATATTGGATGAAATAGTAACACGCCCATCTATAAAATGCAACCTCCGTTGAAAGATCGTGTTTCAAAGCACATGTCCCAAAAGTAGGCAGGATGATTATTTCTGATATACATAAATTTTTATTAAGGGCCTTTTTGATATAAGATATCACAGAGAGATTCGAACGATCATCGCAAGATCTTATTTTCATAGAGGGGTTGCGTTTTTTTGAGTTCTGTGCAAAATTTATTTTTTATACTTACCCTCGGCTATATCCTTGGGAGCATCAAATTCTTTAACATCAGGTTCGGCACATCCGGAGTTCTTCTTGTAGCCCTGATCTTCGGGCATTTCGGACAGGAGATATCCGTCACTGTTCGCAATATGGGCCTGGTATGCTTTGTCGCATCGATCGGGTTGATAGCAGGTCCCGTATTTTTTTCTAATTTCAAAAGCAGGGCCGTTGCCTATATGGTCATAGGATTTATGACTATCCTTTCCGGAGCGGCTTTGTGCGTGGCTTCAATAAAGATCTTGGGGATACCCGTTCCTCTTGCTATAGGAATAATGAACGGTGCGCTGACAAGCACCCCGGGACTTGCTGCAGCTATCGAAGCGACAGGTGACCCGAGCGCTTCAATAGGATATGGCATTGCTTATCCTTTTGGAGTCCTTGGTGTCGTCCTCTTTGTACAGATAGTTCCCAAGCTACTTAAAATAGACTTCAGCAGGACCAAGCCTGTGGTTGGATTTGGGCAGGATATGCAGCCCGAGGGTGTGTCAGGAAAAGGATCTGTAAAAATTGATCCTTTCGGATTTTTTCCTCTCGTACTGACGATCGCGACAGGCATGATCGCCGCAAAGATAGTGATACCTCTTCCCGGAGGGGCGAGGTTCAGCATGGGTGCTTCCGGCGGACCGCTCCTTACCGGACTTCTTATAGGGTATTTCGGTCATATAGGCCCGATATCGCTTGAGGTAAAAAGATCGACACTTGAGACGATGAGGGAGTTCGGACTGGCGCTTTTTCTTGCAGGAGCGGGGGCGGCAGCGGGCAAAGGTTTTGTCGCAACTCTTATGGAACATGGCTCTGTGCTTTTCTTAGCGGGGGTCGTAATGACCTTTCTGCCTATGACAGTGGGTTATCTGGTTGCTGTTAAGCTGTTCAGACTGGATATATTTAATACGCTTGGCTCAATATGCGGAGGTATGACAAGCACTCCCGCGCTTGGAGTCCTTATTTCCGAGACCCGTACTGATTATGTCTCCCTGCCTTACGCTGCGACATATCCTATTGCGTTGATATTCGTAGTTCTGGCATCCCAGTTCATCGCCATTCTTTTCTGAGGATTTTCGTATCATAAAAGCAGCATGAAGCACACCTTATAGACGAAAAGAGATCTTCCTGCAATATTCGGAAGATCTCTTTGGTTATTTTGTTATTACGAACTCTAGTTGTTGAGCTTGTACCATGCCCATTTGCCATCATTACTTGCTGGATGGTTGTTGTTATCTGCGTTTTTATTTGCGGTAAAAATACCGGAATATCCCTGGACCACGCACACATAGTAATCTCCGTTATAGAGGACTACGTCTCCTCTTTTAAAGGTATCTCCCATATTGACATTGTCCCAGTCTTTTCTGACTTCCGTGAACTGTACAAGGCCTCCGCCGGATTTTGTCGTCCACCATTTTGAGGTATTCATTTCCGGATCGTTGTCCGTTAAGAAATAAATGTTGGACAATGTTTCTACTGCCACATAGTACTCGCCTTCGTGGAGAAATTTCTGCCCAATGTTGAAAGATATACTATTTTCACCAGTAATGGTTTCTTCCCAACCATCTCCCGCGACGATGCCGCCGGTGCCAGGAATGACATTTCCTGATGGCTCTCCTCCGCCCGGTGTAACAGAGTGTATAGAGCATACTACAAATTCTTTTCCGTTTTCTTCACCTGCTGAGTAAACGCCTCCCGAAGGACACGTTGCATCATTATTGCTTAAGGTCTCTTTGTATTTGTCATTGATAAAATTCTGCAAGTTGTAGTTTTCTTTACTGAGTGCGTTTGACAATCTGTATATATCAAGGGCACGTAATATCGTGACCCTGTTTCCGTGGCAGACCTCTTTTTTTGCTTTGTCGCCAGAGGTCTCCATCATTAAAAATAAAAAACCCGCAAGGACTCCGATGATTAGGATAGCTATAAGTAGCTCGACCAATGAAAATCCTTTGTCTATTTTCCTCATGTTGTCCTCCCCGCAGGCTAAGATCATTCTATTGTAGTCTCTCTTTAGAGTAATGTGCAGCAACGAAGTGCGGCATGTCCTGTTGTTAGGAAGTCTAGCTGCTCAGCTTGTACCATGCCCACTCTGATCCACTAAGGTCCGGCGTATTGCTCCAATATTGTCCTTTGATTACATCAAAATATCCTGTGTACCCCTGGGCCTTGCACACATAGTAATCACCGTTGTAGTAGAGGATATCTCCACGGTAGAACCTATACCCGGTCTCGATTTCGTCCCAGTTTTTTGAGACGCCTGTGAACTGTACAAGGCCTCCGTTGGCTTTTGTCGTCCACCATTTTGAGGTGTTCATTTCCGGATCATGGTCAGTCAAGTAATAAATGTTCGACAATGTTTCTGTTGCGACATAGTATTTGCCTTCGTAGAGAAACTTTTGCCCTATGTTGAAAGATATACTATGTTCACCAATGATGGTTTCTTCCCAGTCATCTAACGCGGTGTAGCCGTCGCCACCGAATAAATCGGTGCCGGGAATGACATTTCCTGATGGGCCTCCTCCCGGTGTAACAGAGTGGATCGAGCATATTACGATTTCTTTTCCGTTTTCTTCACCTGCTGAGTAGACGCCTCCTGAGGGACAAGTTGCCTCGTTATTGCTTATGGTGTCTTTGTATTTGTCATTGATGAAATTCTGCAGGGTGTAGTTTTCTTTGCTGAGTCCGCTTGAGAATCTGTATGTATCAAGCGCCAGGATTATCGAGACCCTGTTGCCGTAGCAAGCCTCTCTTTTTGCCTTGTCGTCAGAGGAACCCATCAGCAGATATAAAAAACCCGCAAGGATCCCTATGATAATTATTACAGTAAGTAACTCGACAAATGAAAATCCTTTGTTTGTTTTTATCATGTTGTTCCCCCCGCCGGATAAGATTTCTATATTATAGTATCTTTTCAGCGTAATGTGCAGCAAAGTGCGGTAATATTATAATCTCAACTTTCCCACATGCTTTTGATAGGGTCGTTTTCCGTCAGAAAAACATATTAGATCAACAATAGTGCTCGAACCATTTCGAGTGCGCTTTGAGATAGGGAAGCGAGTGACTTTGAACTTGCGCT
>JAAZCN010000124.1 GCA_012513245.1 Synergistaceae bacterium
AATCCCACTCGTTCAGTTGCGACAGGGGAAGACGATTTCTTAAGATTTAAAGTTGGAACGATATCGCACCAACGCAACAACAACGGGATTGCTTGAAAATAGTTTACCCGCCTTTACAACCTCTTACCCCCACGGCTTCACACGACATGTTTTCGTCGCAGTTTCACGCCAGACACCCCACCTGGCAGCTTCACGCGGTACGCTTCCTGCCGCAGTTCTTACCAATTGACTCTCGCAGCATTTCTATTACCACGTAAAGACAACATATTGACATTGTCTTTATAAATGTTATAATAAATTCAAATAAAGAACAAAAAGGAGTGAGATAAATGGCCCAGGTACTTGTAAACGTCCGCATGGATGAGGTGCTGAAAAAAGATATGGAAAAGACTTGCCAGGAGCTTGGCATTAACATGACCACAGCCTTCACTATCTTTGCGAAAAAAATGAGCAGGGAAAAAAGAATCCCCTTTGAAGTATCCGTCGATCCCTTTTACTCCGAGTGCAACATGGCGCGCATAAAAGAATCCATAGCACAGTTGAACGAAGGGCGAACCGTCACCAAAACAATGGAGGAACTAGAGGCCCTAGCTGGTGCGTAAACTTACATTACCCCCTACGCATGGGAAGACTACCTCTATTGGCAGACCCAGGACAAAAAGACCTTAAAACGCATCAACTTGCTGCTCAAAAACATTGACCGGAACGGTAGTGAAGGCATAGGCAAACCCGAACCTTTAAAAGATTGCGAAGGCTATTGGAGTCGTCGCATAGATGACGTTAACCGTCTCGTATACAGGATTTCAGACAAAGATATAGAAATAATTCAGTGCAAAGGTCACTACACCGACTGAGATAGAGGGATAGTTTGCCCGTCCCAATCGCTTGCAAAAAACATTCGTAATGTTCCAAAATGGTATAATGTGGGTTGAAGAGGGGGTGGCGTCATGACAGATATTAGAGATGTTGTTAAGTATCTTTTGTCGCTGTTTAAGGCAGATGCTATTAAATACGACGACAACAGGGCCGATATATCAAACCTCAAGCTTCAGAAGCTGCTTTACTATTGTCAGGCGTATTCACTTGCATTAACGGGCGAGCCGCTTTTCGACGAGGATATTGAAGCGTGGGCATGGGGGCCTGTTATCCCGTCTGTATATAAGCAGTATAAAAAGTACGGATGCAATAACATACCAGTAAATGATATAGCGGACTGCTCTTCGATAGAAGATGAACGTGCAGAGGGAATAATCAGCCTTGTCAAAAGAAAAATGGGCCCCTATTCTGCAACAGGCCTCATTGATATCACACATAAAGAAGACCCGTGGATAGACGCGGTTGCAAAAGGGCTGAATGAGGTTATTACGTCTGAATCACTTAGAAAATATTTTGCGGATATAATGTTCACAGAGTTTCCGGATGAAGAAGAGGATGCTTTCTGGAAATCCGTGTCGGAGCCTCTCGACGAAAGGGCAATAAACAGGCTGAAGGCTCTTGTCATATAGTGCAGGTGACAATTGTTAGAATATCTTGACAGCATAAAATAAAATTTCTTTATGCAGCTCCTAAAACTAAGCGGAACTGGCTCTAAACTGCCAAGTTATCCACATTATGTCAAATGCGTAGGTCTGACACCTCTACTGCGGCTGAAAACAGCCGCGGGAAGCAGTTGCTAAACTGCGGCACAAATCAGCCGCGTGAAGCGGTAGTGAAGCTGTTGTAAGTGCGACAAAACGATCAAGAAACAGCGCAACACTGGCTCTAAACTGCCGAATTATCCACATTCTGTCAAACATGTAGGTCTGCCCCCACTGATCTTCCGCTCTGCTGAGTCTTTTATGCTAATTTAGCGTTCTGATTAACTCCAAGAAGCTTTTTTATCGACTGCTGCAGTATTTGTGACACGTTAATTTCTTCTTTTCTGGCAAGCTCATCCAACCATGCAGGCATTGTAACTGTCCTACTTACACTTCTATTATCCCATGCCCGTCTTGCAGCTGCCATGTCAGTAACTATAAGTGAAGTAAATTGATTACCAGAACAATGTATACTGCGGATATCAGAAGGCTCAGGTATTGG
>JAAZCN010000125.1 GCA_012513245.1 Synergistaceae bacterium
CCTCCCTGCCGCTGAAGGATACCCCGTACAGCAAAAATACAAAATAAATATTGGTCAGGAACAGCCAAAAGAACGGGGCGGCCCTTATAGGGCCGCCCCGTTCTTTTGGTTTAAAAAGGCTCGCCGAGCCTAAGTTTAGATTCTATCAGCCACCGCCTCCGCCCCCACCAGAGGAGGCATTCTTTTTGGCATTTTTGACTTTGTTGACCCCGTCTTTGCCCGGACAGTCGTTCTTTTCTGTTGCATCAAATATTTTCGGTATCCACTTTTCTTTGGTAGCATCGGCAGCATCGACGGCAACTCTCACAAATTCACTCTTCTTTGCTCCGGCTCCGACATTGATAATATTGATCGTTGAAGATATTTTTTTGAGATCCGAGGTGTCGGTCTCTTTTTCCGTTAAAGAATCAACGAATCCTATCGCAGCGTCAACTGTTTCAAGGCCGCCTCCGACGATACCTCCAACAAGCACTATGCCGCCGATGACAGCTGCACCGGTAGTTGCCGCTCCCATTGTTGCCGCCGCTCCTCCAATGATCGTTGCTCCCGCAAGCACGGTCGTCGTTGCCAATGAAGTTGCAGAGGCTATGATCTCTCCGGCTTTGGCGGAGTTGGCTTCAGCGTTCGCATAATCCGCTTCAGAGGACAGACCGACGTCCGCAGTTGAGTTCGCAACACTGTTCAGACCGGCTTCAACACCACTTAGGGATCCTGCATCCACGGCATAGGCAGGTGTGCCTATTATCTGACCGAGTATTTTCGCGAAGACGGATCTTTCTTCTTCTTCCATTTCAAGCATTGCCATTTTTGCCATTCTTATATTGCTGGCATATCTTTTTGCGCTTGAACCGAGGTCTTTCATAAGCAGGCTCAGCTCAAAGCGCATCGCTTTCAGTTCATCGGCTGTCGGAGCTTTTGCGCCCCTGTATTTTGCGTCATACTGTGTTTTATAGAAATAACGAAGTCCCATTTCGGCGTCTATAAATGCCTTGCAATAAACTGCATGTTCTTTCTTAATAAGTTCCAGCTGTTTTGCCTTCAGGTCTTTCCTTTCTATAACGGTCGCCCGGCCTGACAATGGACCGGCATCATTTGTAGGCTGATCCGCCGGTTTAGTTTTCACTGCCGCAACAGGAGTCGGCTTTGCTGCCGGAGCAGGTTTTGCAGGAGCGGCAGCTGCGGGCTGCACCGGAACTGACGGTTTGACTGCAGCCGGACCTTGATCCGCAGCTGCGGGAGAGTCGTATTTTGAGGAAAGGGCGGCCTCTACGGGAAGCGACAATGAAACAAACGCAAGAAAAAGAATAAACAAAAATAAAAAACTTTTGTATTTGATCCTCATATAGATCCTGCCTCCTCTTCTCTAATTATTCTTTTCGGCAAGAGCTTTGTTGACTTCATTGATCAACACAGCTGCTATCGTTCCATCTTTGATCGGCAGCCACTTCTTGCTGCCTTCGCGGTAGATCTCCTTGCCGTTTGAATAGACTGAGGCAAGCTTGATAATGTATTTCCCCTTTTTTGTGTCAAATACGAAGTAATCCAACCCATATTCCACAGGTGCCCTCTGGTGTTTCTTGGGGAGCTCTTTTTTGACCAGTGCTTTTCCCTGATCGGAGTAGACGCTTTTGACCCAGAAAGAAATGACACCCTGGTTCTGGATGATGTTTACCCGGTTTACATACATGTCGTAGCTGCTGTCCCTGTATGCTCTGACGAACTTGGCGCCTGCAGCCATGGCAGGGGAGCATAAAAATAGAATAAATATCGACAAAAGCATAAAAACGAAGTATTTTCTTTTCATATTCTATCCTCCTTTGTAAAATGATTTAACTGATTAAATTATCTCATAAGCAACTATCTCTTGTATATATTTTTTGAGGATCATTTTGATTATCTTTTTGTACTTTTTATTCAGAAATAATTATTTGAACTTTCCAATTTGTTGTCAATAATGAATTTTAAGTCCCTCTTTTCAGTCTTATCATCATGATGCAGAGAGGTGGACCGAAATCTTCAAATCGTTAAGTCACTGGTTTCCCGCTTACGGCCAGAGAGCCAACGAGTTACGAGTTGCGCCAATCGGCTGTTAGTTACACCAAAATCATGCGGGAAAAACGGTGGGAAAGTTAAGTTAGTTTATAAAATAAGGGACAAAAAAAACAAAAATCAGCACAGGAGATTCAAACTTTATGGAGGTGTTCTAATGTCTGTTCGTACAGGGGAAGAAAAATTTATTACAACTGAGAGGGGAAAGATCTGGACTGAAACGTATGGCCCTGAAAAGAGTGGAGTACCTTTATTAGTTCTTCACGGTGGACCGGGATTTATGAGTATGCCTCAGACGATCTCAGAGCTGGCATCAGAAAGACCTGTAATATTTTATGACCAGCATGGATGCGGACGTTCAGAAAGCAGTCTCATCAGTGAAGAATATACTGTTTCTCACACGTGTCCAAGATAGGAAAATGAAATAGTAAAGCCTCCGTTATTGGGATATCATTTAGTTGCGACACCAAAAATACCCAAAGAAACCACGGAGGCAGAACAATGATAAAGTGCATGAGCCTATTC
>JAAZCN010000126.1 GCA_012513245.1 Synergistaceae bacterium
CTATTCGATACCTTTTGTTGATCCTCCGGAAAAAGAGGACGTGCAAAAGGCAGCGAATATTCTGAAAAAATATGATTTAGAGGTTATATATCAATAAGTTAGGGTGATTTAAGTGAAATGCTTAAATGAGAATGAAGTAATGACAGCCAACGAGTTAGGAGGAAGGCCAATGATCAATATCGCTGAAAAGAAAAACAAGATAACAGAGCGTATCCATCGCATGAGGGATCGTATGATCACAAGTCAGCCGACGGAACTTTTGCCGGAGCGTGCTCTTCTTGTCACAGAGGCATACAGTGAATATGCTGCAGAACCACCGGTACTTAAAAGGGCATATGCGTTCCGCAAGATCCTAAAAAACATGACGATATTTATTGACGAAGATGAGCTTTTTGTTGGCCATAATTCACCCAAACCGCGTTCTCCTATTTCGTGTCCTGAGCTGGGCGCCAGATGGATACTTGCAGATATTGATAATTTTGCTACCCGTCCTGCAGATTCAATCGGCATAACCGAAGCTAACAAGGCCATATTAAAATAATGTCTTGAGAAATGGCAGAACAGTTCACTGGATTCAGTCGTCAGTGGTCTGATCTCTGATAAGACGAAAGAGGCTATTGCCGAAGGAATGATCACAGTCGGGGCTCAGGGAACAGGACACGGAAATATAGCAGTCAACAATAAAAAACTGCTTGAGAAGGGACTCCGTGGAATAATAGATGAAATAGACTCAAAAATAAATAATTTCGAAGCAAAGGATATAGAGAGCTCTTCCAAGCTGACTTTCTGGAAAGCTGCAAAAATTTCATGCGAGGCTGTTATTGATTTTGCTCATCGTTATTCTGCACTGGCCGCAGAAAAAGCGACTAAGGAGACCGATCCGTTACGTAAGAGCGAGCTCCTTGAAATCAGCAAGATTCTAAAAAGAGTACCTGAGTTCCCAGCCGAATCATTCCGGGAAGCAATGCAGTCTGTATGGCTCATCTATGTTGTGACCCAGATAGAGAGTGATCCCCATGCGATGCTGCTTGGCCGTTTTGACCAATACATGTATCCCTATTATAAAAAAGATATAGAAAAAGGGATCATCACTCAGGAAGAGGCGCTCGAAGTACTGTCAATGATATGGATAAAATGCACAGCGATCATAAAGCTTATGGATTCGGTTACGACTAAAACTTTTGCAGGTTTCCCCCTCTTTCAGAATATAACTCTTGGGGGACAGGGACCGCGCGGAGAGGATGTCTGTAACGAGCTGACTACTTTGATAATGGAAGCTGCGACGATAGCAAGAGTCCCTCAGCCTTCACTATCTTTCCGCTATCACAACAAAGTTGATCCGGACGCGCTTCTGAAAGCATGTGAAACGATCAAGGCCGGTTTGGGTTACCCGGCAATAATGAACGACAACTGCATTATTCCCAAACACATCATAAGGGGCGCTACTCTTGAAGAGGCTCGCGGTTATTGCATGAACTGCGTTGAGTCTGATATAGAAGGAGCTTGCGATTCTCGTTCCAACGCCGGTTATGTGAATTTCCCCAAATGTCTTCTACTGGCAATTAATGACGGTATTGATATCAATACCGGAAAACAGATCGGTCCGAGAACAGGGAAACTTGCCAATTTTAAATCTTTTGAAGAGTTGATGGAGGCATATGAAAAACAGGTAGCCTATTTTGTGAAGCTTATAGTTGATGCCTATGATCTGATCGACGGGGCTCATGCTGTCCATGCACCGGAACCATTTGTCTCATCATTGCTCGACAACTGCATAGAACGTGGGATCACACGCCAGGCAGGAGGGGTCAAGTATAATTTCTCAGGTATTTTCGGTGTCGGACTTGCCTCTGTCGCTGACTCCATAGCAGCGGTACGGGAACTTTGCTTCGATAAGAAAAAAATAAGTCCTGAAGACCTGATCAAAGCACTAAAGAATAATTTTTCGGGATCAGCAGACATAAGAGAATTATGCGAAAAGGCTCCTAAATTCGGAAATGACGACGATTACGTTGATTTTATAGCCAGAGATGCATCTCATATCTTCTGCAAGGAAGTTGTCCAGTATCCGTGCATGAGAGGCGGTATATATATACCCGAACTTCATTCAGTCTCTACTCACGTCTACTTCGGCGAAATTACAGGTGCAACTCCCGATGGGCGAGTAGAAGGCACCTCTTTTTCTGACGGGGCATCGCCGGTCGGCGGACGAGATAGAAAAGGGCCCACTGCAGCTGTCCGTTCAATGACCAAGATAGACCATGTGGAAGTGCTCCAAGGCGTGCTTTATAACCAGAAGTTTTCTCCCAGCCTCCTGAATTCGCGTGAGTCTGTCGGACTGCTTGCCGATTACATAAGAACATGGTGTGACCTTGGCGGACACCACATCCAATTTAATATCGTCTCCTCGGAGGATCTGAAAAAAGCGCAGGATGATCCTGATGAGTACCGTGATCTTATAGTTCGTGTAGCCGGATACAGCGCCTATTTTGCCGAACTGAACAGGAACACCCAGAACGAAATAATTACCAGGACAGAATACGAAGAACTCTGTTAAGGAGGAATAAAGATGGAAAAGACAAAAGAGCAGCCGAAATACATGGAAAGAATTAACAAGCTCAAAGAAAAAGTATTTGAGACATATCCGGAGATCGACCTGGAAGACGCGAAGCTCCTTACAGAGAGTTTTCTTGAGACTCAGGGCGAGGCTCTTGTGACGAGAAAAGCCAAGGCCTTCCTCAAACAGTGTAGGGAAAAGACCGTTAAAATCTGGGACGACGAATTGATAATAGGTAACTCAGGAAGCAAGATCAGGGGAGGCATTCTTTCTGCAGATGTCTGCTGGTCTGTCCTCGACAAGGAACTCGAAACGATCAATACAAGAGAATATGACAAGTTCCACCTGCTTCCTGAAGATAAAGAGACGTTCAAAGAGCTTATTCGCCCATACTGGAAGGGCCGTTCCAACTATGAAGAATGGCTTGCGAGGATCCCTTCAGATGTAGCAGCACTTCGTGACAACGGAGCCCTCTATATAGACAAAAAGGCTGTAAGAGGCTGGGGCGAAGTCACAGCCGGATACTCGTGGTTCATAAACAACGGTGTTGATAAAATTGTTGAGAAGATCAAAGAACGCAAGGCTATGCTTGATGCTACTGTCCCCGGCGATTATGAAAAGGAAGTATATCTCGACGCCCTTCTTATTACGGCAGAGGGCATCGTTACACTTGCTGAACGCTACGCGATAGAAGCGGACCGTCTTGCCTCTATTGAGAAGGACCCGAAACGAAAAAAAGAACTTGAAACTATCGCTGAGACATGCCGTTGGGTACCTGCCAGACCGGCAAGGACCTTCAGAGAGGCCATGCAGTCCTTCTACTTCTATCAGATATGCATTTTCATGGAGCAGAATGCCGCTGCGTATAACCCCGGACGCATGGATCAGTACCTCTACCCCTTCTATAAATCAGATCTGGAAGCGGGCAGGATCACTCCCGAAGAGGCCCAGGAGCTTTTTGGCTGTCTGTGGGTAAAATTTTCCGAACCCTGTCTTTTCCAGGATGCGAAATCCGCGGAATACGCATCAGGGTATCCTATGTTCCAGAATCTTTGTGCCGGCGGCATAGACACAAATGGGCAGGACGCAGTCAACGACCTTTCCTACATGATCATTCAGGCCACTATGGACACACAGCTCTATCAACCCTCGCTCTCAGTCCGCTATAACATGGCCAAGAACCCCAACTCCTTCCTGAGGAAAATTGTGGAACTGATCAGTCTTGGTACAGGATTCCCGGCATTCCACAATGATGAAGTCGGCATTCGCATGCTCATGAATAAAGGTATCCCGCTAAGAGAAGCTCTTGACTGGAATCCCGGTGGATGTGTAGAGACTAATCTGGCCGGAAAGCTGCGAGGATACTCTGCTCTTGCGGACATAAACTTAGGAAGCGTAGTTGAATTCACACTTTTGAACGGCAAGTGCAGGAAGAGCGGTAAACTGGCCGGAGCACAGACCGGAGATCCGCGTGATTTTAAGACATTTGAAGAATTCATGGCAGCTCTAAAGGCTCAGATGCGTTATGTTACCAAAGTTGTAGTTAAAGCCAGCCATATAATTGATGAAATCTGCATGAACAGACCTGTGCCTGCACTCTCTCTAAGCTTTGAGGAATGCATAGAGAGCGCAAAGGATTATGCCTGGGGCGGCGCAAAATACAACACGGGAAATGGAATAATCTGTATAGGTGTAGCAGACTTCATCAACAGTGTTGCTGCCATTAAGCACGTTGTATACGATACAAAACAGGTCTCGATGTCAAAACTCCTCGATGCTCTGGCATGCGATTTCGAGGGCTGTGAGGATGTTCTGAAAGCATGTAAGGAAGCCCCAAAATACGGAAATGACGATCCCAGAGCAGATGACTTTGCTGCAGAGCTCTTCACCTATATAGCAGACGAGATAGAGAGCTATAGGAGCAAGTTTGGTGTGATGACCCCGGGAATACTGCCTGTTTCAGGAAATACTCCCTTCGGTGTTGAAGTTGGAGCTCTTCCTTCAGGACGCAGGGCAGGTAAACCGCTTGCCGACGGAGTAAGTCCTAATGGCGGAACTGATATCAACGGTCCAAGTGCGGTACTGAAGTCTGTTGCGAAAATGCCGCATGATCGTTTTGTCCAGGGCACGCTCCTCAACATGAAACTCGATCCCGAGATGATATCCAATGAAAATGGCGTACAGCAGCTTATGGCAATGCTGAAAAGCCTTTGCACACTGGGTGTCTATCATGTCCAGTTCAACGTTGTTGACCAGAAAAAGCTTATCGCAGCGCAGAAAAACCCGGAGGAATATAAGAATCTTCTGGTTCGTGTAGCGGGATACACTGCGTTCTTTGTAGAACTAGGAAAAGATGTCCAGGACGACATAATAGACAGGACTGTCCAGACCGAAGCCGGTTCCTGCATTTCATGCGGTTAGAGATGGGAAACCATTCTACTCCTGTTAAAGGAAATGTCCTAAGGATCGAGAAGACCTCGATCCACGATGGAGAAGGATTGAGGACAGTC
>JAAZCN010000127.1 GCA_012513245.1 Synergistaceae bacterium
AATGTACGGGTATTTCACAAAACATGGTGATTCAGGCGTAGATCTCCTGCCGATGTCCGATCTACTAAAAGGTGAGGTTCGTACCATTGCCCTTTACCTTAAGGTACCTCCAAACATAATCGAAAGGCCTCCGACTGCCGGCCTCTGGGCAGGACAGACAGATGAAGCAGAAATGGGTCTGACATACAACGAACTGGACAATTATCTCGCCACAGGCGAAGCTGAAAATAGAGTGAAAGAAAAGATAGATAAAGCCATCGCAAGATCGGACCATAAAAGAAAATTCGCACCGATGGCTTCGATCCCAAAAGATATTAAGTAAATTACTCCTATCTGATCGATGGAGTCAAAATTATAAATTATGAGGTGATTTTTTTGTCAGGACATTCAAAATGGGCAAATATCAAGCATCGTAAAGCAGCTCAGGATTCAAAAAAAGGGGTAGCTTTCCAGAAACTAGTCAAAAACGTTATCGCAGCAGCAAAAGCAGGCGGCGGTGATCCAAACACAAACTTTAGGCTTAAAGTAGCAATAGATAGAGCAAGAGCAGGCAATGTGCCTGTCGACAACATTGAAAGAGGGATCAAAAGAGGCACCGGCGAACTTGACGGAGCAATTTTTGAAGAGATCCTTTACGAAGGATACGGGATCAACGGAGTCGCAGTCATGGTCCTGGCGTTAACAGACAACCGCAACAGGACAGCCCCTGAAATGCGTTCACTTTTTACTAAAACCGGCGGTGCAATAGGTGAACTTGGATGTGTCGCATGGAATTTTGACCGCAAAGGGGTAATAGAGGTCACAGGCGAGGGCATCGACGAAGAAGAGATAATGATGGCCGCGATCGAAGCCGGAGCTGACGACGTAACTTTAGAAGAGGACGGATATGAGATCATATGCGAGCCCTCTGTACTCTCAGGCGTCGCAGAAGCACTCAGAAATTCCGGATACAATGTAGAATCGATAGAAGTTGAAATGCTGCCCAAGAACACTGTTTCTATAACAAGCAAGTCTGATGCGGAAAAACTACTCTCCTTGGTCGAACGATTCGAAGAACACGACGATGTTCAGGCTGTTTATGCCAACTTCGACATACCGGACGAAATCCTTGCTGAGATCGACGGCTGAAAATAATAGTAATGGTGTGAGAGCCCTGGGCATAGATCCGGGGCTCGGCACTATGGGATACGGCGTAGTGACCCAGTACGGCGACAGGCTTGTATGTGAAAGTTACGGAGTAGTGAGGACCCCTTCATCCCTCTCTCTTACCAAAAGGCTTTCCTTGCTTTACAATGAACTTAAGGAAAAAGCGGGGGAATATCCACCCGATATAATAGCAGTTGAGAAACTTTTTTTCGGAAGAAATATCACTACTGCTGAAATGGTCTGGCAGGCAAGGGGAGTTATCCTGCTTTTTGCAGCACAGATAGGTCTTGAGCCTTATGAGATAAAGCCATCGGAAGTCAAGCTGGCTGTCTGTGGTTATGGAGCAGCAGAGAAAGGACAGGTGCAGGGTATGGTCGCAAACATTCTTGGGCTGGAAAAAAAACCTACTCCTGATGATGCGGCTGATGCACTGGCAGTAGCGATAGCAGGCCTTTCAATGGCATCATTCGACAGAAATATACTGAAGGGATACTAAAAATGATCAATTCACTCAGAGGTAAAATACTTTCAATAGGCGAAGAAAGCATAACTCTTGAGGTTTCGGGATTTGGGCTTGAGGTATTCTCATCCAGATCTCTCATGTCTCAGGCCTATATGTCGGAGGAACTTTTCTGCTTCGCTTACATGCAGGTGAGCGATGCAGGGATAAGCCTTTTCGGGTTTTCGGATGAACGTGAGCGCCGGCTTTTCCTGGAACTTCTCCAGGTCAAGACGATCGGAGGAAAGCTGGCTGTAACGCTTTTACGGCATCTCGATACGGAACAGATCCTGCAGGCAATAACATCAGGAAGCAGTGCGATGCTTACTGTACCCGGTCTGGGTACAAAGAGGGCAGAACGCATATGCTTCGAACTGAAAAATAAGATTTTCAAGAAATTCAGTGACATAAAGAGCTTTGGTGAACAGGGTCAAAAAGACCACATATCAGACAGTTTCGTAATGGAAGCTCTTACAGGACTTGGCTTCACTCAGGGAGAGGCGATCCGCGCAATTTCAAGATCCAGGGCTGAGGCAGACCCTGAAGCTTCATGGACAGAGGAAGAACTTCTGAAAACCGCACTAAGTCTGCTCCGAAGGAACTGATAGAAAAACAATGAGGGTACATAATGATAGATAACAACGATAAACTTATAGAAAAAATAATAAATGATAAAGAGGATGAGGTTTTTACTCTGCGTCCTCAGGCACTTGATGAATTTATTGGTCAGAGCGGACTAAAGGACAAACTAACGATTTTCATGACAGCCTCTCTTCAACGCAGCGAACCCCTTGACCACACACTTTTTTACGGCCCGCCCGGTCTTGGCAAGACGACCCTTGCCGGGATAATAGCAAAGGAAATGAAGGGCAACCTGCGTGTAACGACAGGACCGGCGCTTGAAAGAGCAGGGGACCTGGCTGCGATACTCTCCAACATACAGCCGAATGATGTTTTTTTTATAGACGAAATACACCGGATGTCAGCTCATATTGAAGAGATACTCTATCCGGCAATGGAAGATTTCTCCCTCTCTATAATAGTAGGAAAGGGCCCGCTCGCAAGAAGCATAAGACTCTCACTTCCCAAATTTACCCTGATCGGGGCAACTACTAGGCTCGGACTTCTTACATCACCGTTAAGAGCAAGATTTGGCATAGTTGAACAGCTTAACCTTTATTCGCCTGACGAACTTACTTTAATAGTGAAACGCGGAGCTGATGTGCTGGGCGTAAAGATATCGGACGAGGCCGCTGTTGAAATAGGACTTCGTTCACGGGGCACTCCGCGTGTTGCCCTGAGACTCCTTAAAAGAGTCAGAGATGTCGCTGAAGTTAAGAAAGTAGAGATAGTTGAAGAAGAGCTTTCAAGATTTGCATTGGACATGCTTGGCGTGGATTCAGAAGGACTTGATGAAGGAGACAGGAAATTTCTCCTGGCACTTGTTGAACTATTCGACGGAGGACCTGTAGGACTTTCTACTCTTGCAGCAGCCCTGAACGAAGATACTCAGACAATTGAAGATATATACGAGCCATACCTGATACAGAAGGGACTTCTAGAGAGGACCCCAAGGGGGAGAAAAGCGACCCGGAAAACTTGGGACTATCTTGGGATACCCGTCTCACCGCATTTTGTGCAGTATCAGCAGATGCAGCTTTTGTCAGAGGAAGATATGGAATGCAACAAATAGGCAAAATGCTTGTAGCAGCAGGAATTATTATAACTTTTGCAGGTTTTGTCCTGCTTCTTGCAGGTCGTTTTAACCTTCCGTTAGGCAATCTTCCGGGAGATATAACTTACCAGAAGAAAAACCTGACAGTATTTGCCCCTTTTGGCACAATGCTTTTGATAAGCTTAATTATTACAATAATCTTAAACATATTTTCCAGGTGGAAACGTTGAGAAAACTGCCCGTATTATTAATTATATTTTTTTCTCTTTTTTTTCTTCCAACTGAAGCATATCCCGTCTTAAAAGAAGTATCCGTTCTACTTGAACAGGGTGCTTCCGGCGGATCCCTTTCCGGTACCGGGATGAAGCTTACTGACCCGTATGGAAAAGAGATAGTCCTTTCAGGAACATTCACTATCCAAAAAAGAGACAGCGGCGAACTCTCGGTTGGCAGTCACATATTCAAGATACCCTTAAAAGCGGTTTCGGATGTGCCCATGAAATATAACGGCAGGGCATATTACGGATCGTTTCTCTTTAGGAATTCGCCCAATGGATTAAAGGTCTCCAACATAGTACATCTTGAACAGTACCTGCGTGGTGTAATAAAAGCAGAAATGAATCCCAAGTGGAACATCGAAGCGGTCAAAGCGCAGTCCATCCTTGCAAGGACCTTTGCTGTCCGCGCGGGAGGCAAACATGGAGAAGACGATCTCTGCGACGGGTATCACTGTCAAGTCTACAAAGGCATATCAGGTGAGGACAGGATAGCTGACAGAGCGATAGAAGAAACTTCGGGGCTCATACTCAGATGGAAGGGGAGCCCTGCAGGTGTCTATTACCATTCGGACAGCGGAGGCATGGTAACTTCTTCGGGAAACGTCTGGGGGGGAGATATCCCTTATCTCAGACCAAAGGCAGAACCATTTGCCTATTTGAGCCCAAACAGCCTCTGGGAAATTAATGTTTCTATGTCATTTATTCAGTCAAGACTATCCGGCAACGGCATGAATATTGGAACGATCAATTCCATTACACCTATAAAACGGGATGAGTCCGGAAGAGTTTTGAAAATGGAAATCAAAGGCACAGGAGGATCAAAAATCATTTCGGGTTATACTTTTAGGACTCTTGTTGGCTCAAACAAGTTAAAAAGCACTCTATTCGAGTTTGGGACCCGTTCACCTTACATAAACGATGAACGCGGATCCCTGCCCCTTTCTCCGGTATTGAATAGAAATGAAAACAGACCTTCTGCTACTGTGACCGTGACCAAAAATATAGACCTCTCTGAAATGCCCGAAGATAAAGAAGAGAAGATGATCTGGCTTACAAAGAAAAGAATATTTACCACTCTGGAGCTTATGGAAATACTCTCAAAACCGGATGATTACGATTTATACATAGAAAAAGGAATAGCCCGTGCCGAAGGACGTCTCCCAATGCCGGAGATGCCCTTTAAAAGCGAAGAGAATTCTGTTACTGAAACAACGACAGCAATGCCCGATATAAGATATTCCCCTCATCTCTCCATGGCTTCCGCATCAGGTCCAAACATAAGGATATTCGGACGGGGATCCGGGCACGGAGTGGGAATGTCCCAATGGGGAGCAAAAACAATGGCTGAAAATGGATGGACTTTTACAAAGATACTCGATTATTATTTCCCGGGCACAACAATAGGACAGTGAGGACGGATACTTTGGATACTTCAAAACCTGATTTTTCAAAAACCTCGACTTTTGATTACGATCTTCCCAAAGAACTTATTGCACAAGATCCCGTAGAACCGAGAGATTCCTCAAGGCTCCTCATACTTCACCGGGATTCCGACATTAGGGAACACAAAAATTTCCGTGACATCAGAGATCACCTAAGAGAAGGGGATCTGCTCGTCCTCAACGATACGAGGGTACTTCCCGCAAGGGTCTCCGGGTCAAAAAAAAACGGCAATGCAGAAGTAGAGATCTTTTTTCTCTCTCCGACAGGAGAACCAAATAAGTGGACAGCTCTCGTAAGACCCGGCAGGAAACTTAAAGAGGGAACATCTGTCCTGCTTGGAAAGGAAATAGAGGTCATAGTCGGTGAGAGGCTGGATGACGGGGTAAGGAATATTTATTTCGACCCCTCTGCCGATCCTTTCGCGATCATCCATAAATACGGCACAACACCTCTGCCACACTATATTACCGAAACGCATGCAGAACCCGAGCGCTACCAGACTGTATATTCAAAACAAGAAAAGGAAAATTCCGTCGCTTCACCCACAGCAGGACTTCATTTCACAAATGAACTCCTTAAAGAGATCAGAGCAATGGGGGTGGATGAGACTTTTGTTACGCTGCAGGTCGGACTGGGCACTTTTCGCCCGGTAAAGGCAGAGAACCTATCTGAGCACATAATGCACAGCGAGACATGTGAGGTATCGGATCATACTGCCCGAAAGATCATTGAAACAAAGAATAGAGGAGGCCGTGTGATCGCGGTAGGAACTACGGTCGTCAGGACCCTAGAATCTTTTGCAATGCACTACGGAGAAGTCAGACCCGGAATGCTGGATACAAAACTTTTCATAACGCCCGGTTTTGAATTCAGAATCATAGACGCTCTTATTACGAACTATCATCTGCCAAAAAGTACTCTTCTGATGCTGGTCTCCGCATTCGGTGGATACGACAGGATCATGGAGGCATACCGAGAGGCTGTCGAGCTCAAATACCGCTTCTTCTCGTTCGGGGACTCCATGTTCATCTGCTGAAGCAGTCGTTAGGGGCGGGCAAGCGATAGTATAAAACCTCTAGCTGAGCAATGGCTGAGCTGTAGCTGAGCGGTTGCTAAGCGGTTGTAAAACCTTTACGGGCAGCGTAAGGAGGCTGCCGCGCGGGAGTCGGTTGCAAATCGGTGGGGAATCTGTTGGGAGTCGATGGTTAGGACCTAAGACCCCCTCCATCCGCCTTACCCATATACCATATCCCCGTCATCCCCGTATGCCTCTGTCAGGAGAGCGCTGTTTTCCGATTAGGAAAACTTATCAAATTAACCTTAGTGCTTGAACTATTTCGAATGCGTTTTGAGATGCAGGAGGGGACAGGCCGACAGAGAATTGACGGCGGGGGGCTTCGGGTCTGCCTGCCCTCACAACTGCTTAGCTATTGCTCAGCGACTGCTCAGCAAAGATTTTGAAACAACCATTATCGTACCGTCGTGGGAAAGTTGAATAAGTATATAAAACAATAAGTCGGAGCTGAGATAGCTCCGACTTATTGTTTTATAGTTTAAGAGTTTTTATGCTACACGTTCTGCCAGTTTGTGTACTTCAAGTACTGAAGTGCTTCCCACATGATAGGCCAATGTTGTGGGCGTCTCTCCGTCAAGGACAAGAAAATCTGCCTGTTTGCCGGGTTCAAGGCTTCCGACCTTGTGCTGCCTGTTGACTGCGTATGCCGCATTCAGCGTTGATGCAACGAGAGCTTCCTCTATCGTCATATTCATATTCATAACGCCCAGACCGAATATGAAGGGTACAGATTCACAGAAGCATGAGCCGGGGTTGCAGTCTGTAGCCAGCGCTACCGGGACATCCCAGTCTATCATGTCTCTGCCTCTGGCGTAAGTTTTTTTTAGACTGTAAGCAGTCGCCGGAAGAAGTACCGCTATAGATCCGGCACGCCCCATGGCACGGAGGTTCTCTTCACTTGCCGCAAGGAGGTGCTCCGCAGACCTCACACCAAGTTCAGCTGCAAGTCCGGCTCCGCCCAGATCATGGACTTCGTCGGCATGTATCTTTAACTCAAACCCCAGAGCCTTCGCCGCTTTGAGTATCTTTCTGCTCTGGTCTACGGAAAAAACACCCTCTTCGCAAAAGATGTCGCAGAACTCAGCTATTCCCTGGTCTTTGACCTTAGGAAGCATATCGTTGATTATGAGGTCAACGAAATCGTCCGGTCTTTTCTTGTATTCTGTAGGAACAGCATGTGCGCCCATAAATGTAGGAATAACATCAAGTGGGGTCTCTCTTGATATTCTGCTGATGACTGAGAGCATCTTCAGCTCCAGTTCAAGGTCCAGCCCGTAGCCGCTCTTGATCTCAACCGTTGTTGTACCCTTGGCCAGGGCGGACATGGCAAGTTTTTTCGTGGTGCAGAAGAGCTCTTCTTCTGTAACGGATCTTACTGCCTTCACAGATGAGAGTATTCCGCCTCCTCGCTTGAGTATCTCAAGGTAGGGGAGACCGTCCAGTCTCATCTTGAATTCGTCCTCGCGTCTC
>JAAZCN010000128.1 GCA_012513245.1 Synergistaceae bacterium
AGGCTCGGCGAGCCTTTTTAAACCAAAAGAACGGGGCGGCCCTATAAGGGCCGCCCCGTTCTTTTGGCTGTTCCTGACCAATATTTATTTTGTATTTTTGCTGTACGGGGTATCCTTCAGCGGCAGGGAGGTCCTGAAGATACCGTCCCTGTTGCAGTATGCGAGCTGGATGGCAGGGGCTCCCGGGATCGCCGCTATCTCCCCTATCCCCTTTGCTCCGCCTGCAAAGCCATCTTTTGCTTTTCCTATAACTATGCTGACTATCTCAGGTACCATATCCGCCCTGAAAAGCCCAAGGGTGCCGAACTTTGCCTGCGGCACGCAGTCCTTGAGCGGATAATTCTCCGTAAGAGCGTATCCCATGCTCATTACCACTCCGCCCTCAATCTGCCCTTCCACGTTTTTGGGATTTATGGCTTTTCCTACATCATGGGCCGCTACTATCTTTTTTATCTTTCCGGCTTCATCCAGAATAACCAGGTGGGTCGCATATCCGTATGATATGTGGCTTACAGGATGAGGCTTGTCTGATCCCATTTTGTCAGTTACGCTCTCAAACTCCGCATAGTACTCGCGTCCTTCCAGCTCAGCAAAAACGGTCGTTTCCAGATCTTTTTTCAGCTGTTCGGCAGCTTTTCTTGTGGCCTCTCCGGTAATGACAGTCTGCCTTGATGCCGTGGTATTTCCTGAATCCGGGGTAAAGAAGGTATCTGCGGGATCGTGGACGACAAGTTCGGGAGGCAGTCCCGTAACGTCACAGACCATCTGGGTGACTACCGTGCCCAGCCCCTGCCCGATGCATGAGGCGCTGGTGGCTATGTGGACCTTGCCCTCCCTTATCCTGAGCATGCATCTTCCAAAGTCAGGAACGCCTACCCCAAGTCCTGCATTTTTCATCGCACATGATATCCCTGCACCGGGATTTTTGTCGTATTCATCTTTCACAGCCAGCAACGTCTCTTCAAGCGCTGTCGTATCATCTGCGATCTGTCCGTTTGGAAGCTCGTCGCCGGGCCTGATCGCATTTTTAAAGCGAAACTCCCAGGGAGAGAGTCCGGCTTTTTCAGCAAGCCGGTTTATGTTGCACTCTGTCGCGAAACAGCTCTGAGTAACGCCGAATCCCCTGAAAGCCCCGGCAGGCGGGTTGTTCGTATATACAGCCGTTCCCGTGATATCTATGTTCTGATAATTATAAGGCCCTGCTGCATGGGTACAGGCTCTCTGGAGGACCGGCCCTCCAAGGGATGCGTATGCCCCCGTGTCTGAGACTATACCGGCTTTCATAGCCGTGAGCCGACCATTCTCATCGCAGGCTGTGGTCATCTCTATCTCCATCGCATGTCTTTTAGGATGGACCTTGATGCTCTCAGCCCTTGTAAGGGAAACCTTTACCGGACGTTTGGTAAGATACGTCAACAGCGCCGCGTGATGCTGGACACTCATGTCTTCCTTGCCGCCAAAACCACCGCCTATCATCGCCGCAGTCACTCTTACCTTTTCATGCGGCAGTCCCAGGGCCTCAGCGCACTCCCTCATGGTCTGGTAGACTCCCTGGTCAGCGGAATATATCCTCACTACCCCGTCATCTTCCATCAATGCCACGGCAGTCTCAGGTTCAAGAAATGCATGTTCTGTAAATGGCAGGGAATAATGGTTTGTAACGACGTGCTTTGAATTTTTGATGACCTCGTCCGCATTGCCCCTCTTAAGGTCAACACGCGTCATGATGTTTCCGTTTTCATGTATAAGGGGAGCTCCCTCAGCAAGTGATTCTTTCGGGGATGTTATCGGCTTGAGCACCTCATATTCAACCTTGATCAGTTTTTTGGCTTCCTCCACGATTTCGGGGGTCTCGGCCGCTACAAGGGCAAGGGCGTCGCCTACATATCTTGTGCAGCCTCCGACCGGGATCATTACGTCCCAGTCCTTTACAAAATGACCGATTTTATTGTTCCCCGGGACATCCTCAGCTGTAAATACACCGACCACGCCGCTGAGTTTTTCTGCCTCGGATACATCTATGGATCTGATCAATGCCCTCGGGTGTTCTGTTCTTAAAGCTGAGCCGTATATCATGCCCTCTATCTTAATATCATCGGTGTACTGTGCTGTACCAAGAACTTTTGGCGCAGCATCTTTCCGTGGAAAATTATCTCCGATATTTCCGGTGTAGTGTTCTTTCGGCACTGGAATATCCTCCCTGAACATCCTAGCAGCAAGAAGTATGGCCTCTTCTATCTTCTTGTAGCCGGTACAACGGCATATATTATTTTTTATCGCATTTTTTATCTCTTTAAGAGAGGGATCGGGAACTTTGTCGATCAGGGCCTTGGCGCTTATCACCATTCCCGGTGTACAGAATCCGCACTGCACTGCCCCTGATACCGAGAAAGCGTAGGAGTAAATATCTTTTTCCCTTTGGCTGAGCCCCTCAACTGTAACGACCCTTTTTCCCTCCATGGTTTCGAGTTTCTGCAGACACGACTTACTTGCTTTGCCGTCTATCAGTACCATACATGTACCGCAGGCTCCTTCTTTACATCCGTTTTTTACAGATGTCAGGCCAAGGTCTTCCCTTAAAAAATCTATAAGCTTTTTGTTGACATCAGATCTATGTCTATTTCCATTTACATTAAGTTCGTACACAAGGATACCTCCCTTTAGATCGGAATACTCTTCACAGCAACTTTGATCAAAGCTGCAATTTCTGAAGACAGCTTCTTGTTGCATAAATCAAGATCTGATGTAAAGACCTTATTATCCAGCCTTATCTTGAATTTACCGTTTCCCATAGCAAAAAAACCGCTGTTTTGGCTTTCGTAAAGATCCTTTTTTTTTGAAAAAAGTGTAAATTTGTCTTTATAGGGAGAACCTGTCCACGGACAAAAAGTGGAACAGTTGCCGCACTCGTTGCAAAGAGAATCTATATGCACTATCTGTGGAGATGAAGCCCCTTCAGCCATCAGTGAAACATTTGCTCTGTTGGGACATACGTCCACACAATTCTCACAGAGAAGTCCGCATTCAAGGCAGCGGTCTGATTCTCTGTCAAGTGATCCATAAAATATAAGCTTGCCTTTCTTTGAACGGAGAGCTTCTAAATCATGCTGAACTTTCGCGTTATTTTGTTTTAAATTAAGACCTTCTTTTAAGGCAATATGATCAGCTACATTTCTTGCATCAGCTATAGCTTCGACAACTGTTTTGGGACCTCTTCTTGCATCACCCGCTACGTAAACACCCTTGATGTTTGTCTCATGGGTTTTTCGATCAGTGACTGCCCGGCCCTTGTGATCCACAAATATATTATTGTCTGTGAAGAGATTCGAATCAACGTTTTCTCCTACAGCCTCTATGAGAGTATCCGCCGGAATACTTACTCTCTCCTCCGTTAATACCGGGGATCTACGCCCGGAGGCATCGCGTTCACCCAGGGTCATAACTGAACAGATAAGTTTCCCATCTTTGTGTGAGATAGGCTGCAGCAGTTCCCTGAAAATCACTCCATCTTCCATTGCAAGTCTCAGTTCCTCTTCTTCCGCCGGCATGAACATTGCTGTCCGGCGATATACGATGCTTACTGTTTTGACTCCCTTTATCCTTTTAGCAGCTCTGGCAGAGTCCATTGCCGTGTTGCCTCCGCCTATGACGATCACATTCTTACCTAAATGTATTTTTTTCGCATTTTTTTTATATGAGGCAAGAAAATCCAGTGCATTGACCTTCTTCTCGCTTTTTATGTCCAGCTCTTCATGCTTCCATGCTCCGGCTGCAATGACAATATACTTGTAACCCTTTTTCCTTAGCTTATCCAAAGAGGTGATATTTGTACCAAGGATCAATTCCGCACCTGTCTTCTTTACGATCTCAATATCACTTTCTATGGCCGGGAGTCCAATTCTGAAATCCGGGATAATATGCCGTACGACTCCCCCGGCTTCACTCTCCCGTTCGAATATGGTGGTGTTTATACCGTTTCTTTGCAGGAAATAAGCGGCGGCAAGTCCTGCCGGTCCTCCTCCTACCACTGCGGCCTTTGTTTCCGTCATCTGATCAGCAGGCCCTATCTTATCTATTACATAACTGAAACCCTCTTCTGCCGCCTTAAGCTTAACGTCCCTGATCCTCACAGACTCTTCATAATGGTTCATTGTGCAGCACGCCATGCACCTGTGGGTACAGATCGTTCCTGTTATGAAGGGAAGGGGATTTTTGTCCAGTATGAGTTCCAGCGCCTCGCTGTACCTTTGTTCTCCCGCAAGGGAGATATACTCCGGAACATCCTGATGTATTGGACAGCCTTCGTGGCAAGGTGCTATAAAGCAGTCAATAAGCGGCAATTTATCCTCTCTGACAAAATTATCCCGCTGTTTGATCGGCTTTCTGTACCATTCATCGGTCTCTGTCTTTTGGATCAGGCTGTCAATAAGATCCGCTGACAGATCATTAAATGTCTTTTTTTCAATACCGGAAAAAGTTTCCGCTATCTGTTTAAGCCTGTTGTAGCCTCCCGGTTTCAGAAGGGTGGTAGCCATAGTTACAGGTTTTATGCCGGCATCAACAAGGCTCATCACATTTGTCAGGTCGGCCCCTCCTGACCATGAAAGAGGCAGTTTATCTTCAAACTCTTTTGCAAGAAGGCCTGCTGTAAGAGCTGTAAGAGGAAATAGGGCACGGCCTGACATGTACATCTCCTCGCCGGACATAACATCTCCGGGATTATCGACAGGAAGAGTGTTTGTCAATTTAGCACCGAACGTGAGCCCCTCATGTTCTGCTGCAAAGAGCAGCCTTTTTATCATAGGGACCGCGTCTTTGAACTGAAGGTCCTCTTTGAAGTGATGATCGTCAAAGGAGAGATAGCCAAAACCAAGTTGATCCAGCGTCTCCCTGGCCTTTTTATATCCTATGAGCGTGGGGTTGATCTTAACAAACGTGTTAAGGTGTTTTTCGTTTATCAGATAAAGTGCGATCCTTTCGATCTCCTGCGGCGGACAGCCATGCAGTGTCGAAAGTGTTATAGACGAGCATACTTTTGGTGATATTTTTTCGATATATCTTTTGTCGAGGTTCCTGAAGCGAGAGGCATTATCCAGGGACCATTTTATACACTCATTCCATACGGGCCTCTCTGAAGCATCCTTTAGCCCCTCTATGAAGTTGTCTATCTTTGCTGAGCTGATCCCTTCAAGATCATATCCGACACTCATGTTGAACATTGATCCATCAGGGTCTCCCATTTGGAATTCTTTCGAAATGAGCTTGAGGGCTATCCACGCTTTTACGTATTCATCGAAGGCCTCTTGCACTGTAAGCTCTGTCGACCATTCAACGTTATAACACTCGTCCCTGGCATCTATACATGGTTTTGAGACAGGAAGGTTCTCCCCGTCCAATGTCTGTACCGTCTTTAATTCAAAAAAACGTGCTCCTGCCGCATATGCGGATACTATGTTCTGCGCCAGCTGGGTGTGAGGACCTGCCGCCGGACCAAAAGGATTTTCAATTTTTTCTCCGAGGAAAGGAAGAGTACCGCCCTTATGTCTGTAAATTGAACTTACGCCAAAGATCCTTCCGGAGCGCTCTTTATCAAAGAGTATCCACTCCATTAATTTAGCAAAGGGAACAGGTCTCATTCGATCGCTCAAGTCATAACCCCCCTCATATTTCTTGCAAAGCAACACTATTCTAATATTATATATGGTTAAGGGGCAGGGACAATGCTTTAAATCGTAGCTGAGCGGTGGCTGAGCTGTTGCTGAGCAATTGTAGAAGCGGCCAAACAATTGTCAAACAGTGGTAAAACGGTCGTAAGATCGTGAGGGAGAATGGTTCGGGGGAATTGTGACGCCTACGCCACGGAGAATTTGTCATTACAATGGTAAAGTAGCGATTTAATCACTGTGAAGCTATAGTGAAAACAATCGTGAGCTATTGTAAATGCGTCCAAGACAGCTAACGGCGGCGGGCCTATTGAACCTTCTTGTTAGGGTCGGTAGGCGAGAAATGTCTTGTTTTGCTTTACAGAGGCCGGTGTTTCTTGACCCGTGTATCAGCCTCAATGTAAACTGCATTGTCAGCCCTTGCGGCGACAATAATTACTAACATTTTCTCGTTGGTGCGAACTAATTTGTAAATTATCCAGTTTTTCCAAATCTTCAGCGGCTTCGGGAAGATAACTTACTTGCCAGCTCACTCAATTTCGACCTTATCAGCGTCTGCGAGATCTGAATCAGTATATCCATATTTCTTGTTTATTTCTTCTGAGGGTATTGATCGGACGTCATCATTATTTTTCATGCGCTCATCGCACAAGGTGATAAGCTGTATATCCTCTAATTTATCAAGCATTGTTTTATATAGTTCAGGTGAAATCAAAACACATTCAGGAACATTATTTTTAAAGACTATTTTAGGTCTACCGGATTTTACACTTTCAAAAATTTTTCCTGCTCGCCCTTTGTTAAATTCTGTAATCGCTATGATGTCATCAAAAATTGACGGACTCATCGTGTTGTTCATGTTTATCACTCCTTTTATGTGTGTTATACATACTAAGATATATAGATAAATTTGTCAATATATATATTAATTAAATGTATGATTAATAAGTTATTATAATTAATGGCGGTTGTGAAGGGGCAGGCAAGTGGCGAGTAAGCAACTGTAAAATCGGGTGGAAGGATACCGCCGGGGAATTTGCAGCGTCATCGCTGCGGAGAAATTGCAACTTTTTTCAAGTCGCGGGGAATTAGAGCATTAACCTTGAAAAAACCATCGTCTCCACTTACCAACGCAGGAAGCAGGTCTATCGCTCATCATTCATACCTGCCATCGTCCCTCGAGTGTACCTATCAGAAGGACACTGTTTCTCGTTAGAGAAACTCTTAAGACAACATTAGTGTCCGCACTATGTCGAGTGCGCTCCGAGACCGGGAATCCAGCGGCTTATGGTTGAGGTCCTAAAAAGTCAGTGATAATCATAATTCAAAGCCACTGGGCCCCCGATGGAAGCACTCGAGGGAGACGGCAGGGGCTAATGACAAGACTGTGGACCTGGATCCGGCTCAGGTGCATACGGGGATGACCCCCGGGGCACTACTCAGCTTCATTTTATGAGTTACATACAGGAAGGACAGATTTTAAGATTTCGAATCTAATCTATTGTCTATTATTCCCCGCGGCTTGAAAAGTCGTAATTTCCCCGTCGGACAAAGTCCGACAATTCCCTGTGCCCCTAACAACAGTTTGACCACTGTTTGACAATTGTTTGACTACCGCCATAGTTTGTCCGATCTTACAATCGCTCAGCCACTGCTCAGCAACAGCTCAGCCATTGCTCAGCCGCATTTTAAAATCCTGTTGACTATGTTTTCGGCTGTGTTATATTGAATTGGTGACAAGAGGGTGGTTTCTAGACACCCAGCAGCTTATATGACCACATCGGAGGGGTATATCCATGGATTTTGATGCTATTAAAAAAGCAGCAGAGAACTATGAAAAAGATATGACAAAGTTTCTTCGGGAACTTATCGCTATTCCCGGTGAAAGCTGTGGAGAAGAGTGCGTTATTAAACGCGTAGAAAAAGAGATGAAAGATCTGGGTTTTGATGAAGTGACAATAGACGGAATGGGAAATATTCTTGGGTACATGGGGACAGGAAAGACTCTGATCGCATTCGACGCACACATCGATACAGTTGGTCTCGGTGAGCTTTCAAACTGGAAATTCGATCCTTACAAAGGCTATGAAAACGAAACCGAGATAGGTGGCAGAGGCTCATCTGACCAGCTTGGCGGGATAGTCTCCTCTGTCTATGGAGTGAAGATAATGAAGGATCTTGGCCTGCTCTCGGACAAATACAGGATACTCGTCACCGGCACAGTGCAGGAAGAAGACTGTGACGGACTATGCTGGCAGTACATAATCAAAGAGGGCGGCATAAGGCCTGAATTCGTTGTCATAACAGAACCCACTGACGGAAATATTTATCGCGGGCAGCGTGGGCGAATGGAGATACGGGTCGAGGTCAAGGGAGTATCCTGCCATGGCTCCGCGCCCGAAAGAGGCGACAACGCCATTTACAAGATGGCTGACATCATAAAGGAAGTGCAGGCTCTCAATGAAAAGCTGCACTATGACCCCTTCCTTGGTAAAGGAACACTTGCAGTATCACAGAGTTTTTACAATTCACCATCCAGATGCGCGGTTGCAGACATGGCTGCGATATCGATAGACAGAAGGCTTACAGACGGAGAGACATGGGAGATGGCCCTTGATGAGATAAAGGGGCTTCCATCTGTAAAAAAATATAGCGCTGAAGTATCTATGTATAAGTATGAACAGCCAAGCTGGACAGGTCTGGTCTACCCTACAGAGTGCTATTTCCCGACATGGGTCCTGCCGGAAGACCATCCTGCCACGTTAGCAATGACAGAGTCATACCGGGGAATGTTCGGCGAACCTCTTGTCGACAAGTGGACCTTTTCGACAAACGGCGTCTCGATAATGGGCAGGTTCGGAATACCCTGCATAGGATTCGGTCCGGGAAAAGAGGCTCAGGCCCATGCTCCAAACGAAATTACATGGAAAGCGGACCTTGTGAAGTGTGCGGCAGTGTATGCAGCACTTCCCTCAATCTACTGCAGGCAAAATCCCTGACAGGAGAATTAGGAAACGACAGATATTTATTGTTTTTTAAAATTTTTTGAAACACCCAACTGATTTGCAACAGACTCCCAACAGATTTGCAATCGATTCCCGCCAGAGGCCTCTGCTGGCAGATTTGCAACAGACTCCCAATGGATTTGCTATCGACTCCCGCCAGAGGCCTCTGCTGGCAGATTTGCAACAGACTCCCAACAGATTTGCCACCGACTCCCCACCTAAAAATGACAATGGAGGAATCAATATGATGAAAATGGATCCCTTTGTTAAAAAACTGAACGACCTGAGTTTTTCAGATATGTACGAAAATGATTTCTTTCTTACATGGGAAAAGAGCCGAGATGAGCTTGATGCTGTCTTTACAGTGGCAGATGCACTCAGATGCCTCAGGGAGAACAACATTTCACCAAAAATATTCGACAGCGGACTTGGAATATCGCTTTTCCGGGACAACTCGACAAGGACCCGCTTCAGCTTCGCCTCAGCGTGCAACATGCTCGGCCTCGAGGTCCAGGACCTTGATGAGGGTAAATCACAAATAGCTCACGGAGAGACTATACGCGAAACCTCAAACATGATCTCTTTCATGGCAGATGTAATTGGAATAAGGGACGACATGTATATAGGAAAAGGCAACGCCTATATGCGCCAGGTAGTCGATGCTGTCAAAGAGGGGCACAGGGACTGCATACTCGAACAGAGACCGACACTTGTAAACCTGCAGTGTGACATAGACCATCCTACGCAGGCAATGGCCGATATGCTCCATATGATCCATGCGTCAGGAGGCATTGAAAACCTTAAGGGTAAAAAGATCGCGATGACATGGGCATACTCTCCCTCTTACGGCAAACCTCTCTCTGTACCTCAGGGTGTAGTGGGCCTGATGACAAGGATGGGCATGGAGGTAACTCTTGCTCACCCCGAAGGCTATGAGATCATGTCTGATGTCGAAGAGATAGCAAAAAAGAACGCAAAGATATCAGGCGGCAAATTCACAAAGACTAACAGCATGAAGGAGGCCTTTGAGGGGGCCGATTTCGTATATCCAAAAAGCTGGGCCCCTTTCAAGGCAATGGAGAAGAGAACAGATCTTTACGGAGCAGGAGATCACGAGGGGATCAAAAAACTTGAAAAAGAACTCCTTGCACATAACGCTCTCCATAAAGACTGGGAATGTACCGAAGAGATGATGAGGATGACGAAGGGCGGAGATGCTCTTTATCTGCACTGTCTCCCTGCCGACATCACGGGAGTAAGCTGCGAGACCGGAGAGGTCGCCGCTTCCGTATTTGACAGGTACCGCGTACCTCTCTTCAAACAGGCAAGCTTCAAACCTTACATAATCGCTTCAATGATATTTCTGAGCAAGGTCAGTGATCCACAGAAAGTTCTGGCCGCTCTCGAAGATAAATCAACACCCAGAAAGGTTCTCTAATTTTGGACCTCCGACAGACCGGAGAGGATAAAGAATTCAGGGGTGAAACCTCGTCGGAGACGAGAAAGCTGCTGATAAACGGTTTTCTGTGGGATCCACGCTTTTATCCCGCATATACTCCTAAAGAGATGTTGGAGATGGGGGTCTTCGGAGGGACATACCTCAACAGTGTCAGAGATCAGCTGCCATCTGAATGGTTTACAGGCGAAAAAGTATTGCCCAAAGGCAATAAACCGGATGTTTCTATGAATTTTTTCAAGGTATCATCCGGGATGCCGCTTTCGGAGTGGCAGAAAAAAGGTTGGATCATGACGGATAAGCTTGGCTGGTTCCAGTGGTACTGCAATTATTATCTGGGAAGACGGCTCGGTGAAGACGAGATCCAGATAAAACGCTGGCGGCAGTTCTGCGCGCGACATTCCGCACAGATACATAAAAATCCCTGGCAGCCAAGATTAAGACAAAAACAGGGGCTTCTCCACTGGTCTTATGACTGGCGGGACAAATTCAACGAATGTCAGGATAAAAACATCGCTCACATCATAAGTTCAGCACAATAGGACGACGGCCGCAAATAAGCGGTCGTCTGGTTTTTTATGCTCTGATGCACATAGCCTGACAGGCCCTGCGTGTACCTTTTCGACTAAAATATTGAGTAATCCGAATCCTTTGGGTCTGCTATGAACATGTGTCCCGGAGCATGTGTTATTGCAAATGGCGGTTTGCTGTTCATTACCACGGCCTGAGGAGTTACTCCGCATGCCCAGAAGAGAGGGACTTCTCCTTCGTTTATCTCTACCGGGTCTCCAAATTCCGGCCTGTTTATATCCTTGATACCTAAAACAGCGGGGTCTCCGATATGTACAGGAGCTCCGTGTACGGCAGGAAAACGTCCCGTGCAGAGGGAGGCCCTGACCACCTGAGCATGCTTAACAGGTCTCATGCTGACTACCATCGGCCCGCTAAGACGCCCTGCAGGGTTACACTGCCTGTTTGTTATGTACATCGGCACATTGCACCCCTGATCTATGTGACGGATAGGAATACCTGCCTCTAAGAGAGCTCCCTCGAATGAGAAGGAACATCCGATGAGGAATGCGACAAAATCATCTTTCCAGTACTTCAGCACATCAGTAGGTTCATCTTTAAGCACACCATTTTCCCATACGCGATATCTGGGAATGTCTGTTCTAACGTCCGAGCCCGGTGCTATCAGCTTTGCTTCGCCATCTCCCGGCTCAGTCACGTCAAGTATGGGACATGGCTTGGGATTGCGCTGCGCGAATACTAGAAAATCGTATGCCCAGTCCTTGGGAAGGACGATCATGTTAGCCTGTACGTGCGAAAGCGAAAGACCGGAAGTAGGGTGTGTCCACTCTCCTTTTCTGATAAGCTCCCTCATTTCTTTGGGAGATGTATGGCGAAAGGGAGAAATATCAAATGGCAGTGTCATCCCAGAACGACCTCCTTCAAATTTACAACTTTTACGCCTGATGCTTCAAGCGCAGCACGGACAGCCTTTGCCATCTCAACAGCCTCGGGCGTATCTCCATGCATGCATATTGAATGCGGACGGAAGTTTATTACAGTTCCGTCTACTGCCTCCACTGTGCCTTCTGTTACCATGCGAACAACGCGTTTGGCTGCCGCATCAACGTCATGGATAATTGCTCCGGGCTGTGAACGCGGCACAAGAGCTCCGTCCGGCATGTAGCCTCTGTCTGCGAATGCCTCCGCAGCAAAGGGGACACCCATTTCTAAAGCGGCTTTTTCAAATTCGGAGTTCGCCAGCCCCATGAGGATCACGTCTTTTCCGGAATCTTTTACCGCCCGAGCTATCGCCCTTGCAAGTTCGGGATCTTTTGCCGCCTGGTTGTACATTGCTCCATGAGGCTTCACATGCTGAAGCCTTAGTCCGTTTGCGCAGCAGAAAGTACTGAGAGCTCCGATCTGGTAGAGGCAGTCGGCATATTCCTCTTCCGGCGTACATTTCATATTTCTGCGTCCAAAACCTACCAGATCGGGGTATCCGGGGTGCGCTCCAACTGCCACTCCCTTATCAGCACAATTTTTAATAGTTTTTTTAATGACGAGGGGATCTCCCGCATGGAATCCGCAAGCCACGTTGGCAGAAGTTACAGAGTCCATCACTGCCTCGTCGTTACCCATCTTATAAGCGCCGAAGCTCTCTCCGATATCACTGTTCAAATCCACCTTGTACATGTCCGGTCACCCCTTGTCTCTATATTTCTTCACAGGTTACATCGTATCTCTTTCCTTCGAAAGTAAGCATAAAATGACTTGAAAGAGGCTTTGGAACTTTACAATGTGTACGGAATACATATGAGAGGTGAAGTTCTTTCACCCTGTACACAGCATCTTTTATCTTTTTCAGTTCTGTAACTCCCTCAGAAGCATCAGCTCTGCGAAAACGCACCTTGGATCCCGGTAGCTTCTGTACAAGCGCCTCTATTGAAAGGGGCGAAAGGACTCCTATCTTTGTATAACCGCCGGTCGTCTGACGGTCTGCAAGCATAATTATCGGCATTCCGTGGCCGGGTATCTGGACCGCTCCTAAAGGTATCACGTCAGACACGATGTCCGCTCCTTTTTCTGTGTGTTCGATCTTTGCACCTTCCAGACGGCAGCCCATCCTGTCTGATTCCGCGGTGACAGTGTATTCCGAATCAAATAAGAGGTTTTTCCCCTCTTCGGTAAAAGCATCTTCCTGGAGTCCCATTATTATGGCAAGCGGAGCATCTGTATCCTGCTTTGGGTCCAGTTCGTCCGGCAGACAAAAACCATCTAGCCTTTTCCACAGCGCCGCCGGTTCTCCAATCTTTATAACGTCTCCTTTTTTAAGGGCACGTCCTTCAACTCCGCCGATCTTTGCACGCATATATGTCGAGCGGCTGTTCATGACAGGCAGAATATCAACACCACCTGCAAAGCAGAGGTTTCCACGGCAGCCCTTCCCCTTCGGCCCCTTAAAGGTCAGAAGATCTCCGTCATTAAGAACAACAGCCCGCCAAGAGCCAACTGCTTTGCCGTTTACGCTGAACCCAAGGTCAGCTCCGGCAAAGACCGCTGCGCCAGCTCCTTTTACTTCTATATCCGGTCCAAATAGAGTCACCTCAAGGGCAGCCGCATCCTCCGGATTACCCAGCATCGCGTTTCCCAGCCTCAGCGCAGGCAGGTCCATCGCCCCTGCTACGGGGACTCCGCTTGACTGATATCCCCAACGCCCGAGGTCCTGCACTGAAGTCAGCATCCCTGCTTTTCTGATGATAAGTTCCATCGTTTTTTTGCCTCCGTTATGAGGGGCTTGTAAGTCCCAACAGCCACTTCGGACTTAATTTTTTTATATAATTCTTCGGTCACAGGAAGAAAGCGCACTTCATATCCTGCCTCTATCAATGTAGGCCGGGAGGCTTCCGGCGTGAAGAGACGCACCGGGGTCCGTCCGATAAGCTGCCAGCCACCCGGGCTGTCTATCGGGTATATCCCTGTCTGTTTTCCCGCTATCCCGACACTTCCACCGTTAATAACAGTACGCGGGTTTGTCAGCCGGGGCATCGCTATGCTTTCGTCCATGCCGCCAAGATATGCAAAACCGGGCATAAAGCCTATCATGTAGCAATGATATATTTTCGAGCTGTGTCTCTTTATTACCTCTTCCTCCGATATCCCCGCGTGTTCCGCAACATTGGCTATATCAGGCCCGTATTCTCCACCGTAGCAGACGGGGATCGATATTTCCACAAGGTGAGCAGCACCCTCTTCACCGTTGAATTTCGGGGCTGACTGAGCTTCTTTGATAACTTCGTCTGCGCTGACGACCGTTGGATCAAAATAGACAGCCAGTGACCGATATGTCGGCAGGCACTCCATGATAGGGATATTTTTTTGATCAAGAAAATGTTTTTTAAGGTTCACCACAGCGTCATTAGCGCCACGGTCTATCTCATCAGCAAATTCGACTACGACGCAAGATTCTCCCGCTGTGAGATATTTTGGATCCTTTATATAAACAGACACAGAGATCACTCCTGTCGATCTTTCTTAATTGTTTTAACTGGTCTGAACCATCTAAATGTAGTACCATATAGGAATCACAAAAAAGATAATTATACGGAGGCAACAGTAATATGGCAAAACAACACCCCGAAGGTGTCTATCTTTATATCGATGACAGCGGTTCACGGTTCATTGCAGTAGTTGACGCATTTGGCGTAGCAAACATGCTACCCTGGAAACAGCCGGGAGAATTAAGCAACATACAGGAAAAGAGCTGGAATCTCCAGGGAGAGTTCATAAGGCTTAAGATCTCCGACTGAAGATGGCCGCAGTTTTCTTTGCCGTTAAAGCAAAATTTTTGGACACTCAGATCAAATAAAAATTCGCCCGGAAAAATTTTCCGGGCTTTTTTATTTTTTCATAGGTCTAAGGATGTCCGGTTCCATCCAGACGTTTACATATTCTAGATTTTCAAAGAGATGGCTGATATTTTTCGGAACCAGTCTTTTGCTTCAGCCGCATCCTTTTCGAATCCCTTGCGTCCCATAAGACCGTATGTGTATTTTTTGCCCTGTTCCACCCCAGGCTGATCAAAAGGATCTATCCCCATCATTCTGCCAGTCATTGCTGTCATATACTCATAGTAGAATATTAGGGCTCCGAGGGTGCTGCAGTCTATCTTATCTATCTCGACCCATATTAAAGGGTGTCCTGTCTTGACTATCGCAGCAGCAGTGCTCATCGCTTCAAGCCCAAGCATATTGCCGATCTCTGCGCCGTCAAGGTAGGAAAGAGGTTTTAGTGCATCGCAATCCACCGGTGGCACACTGACCTGATCACCATGTTTTTTAAAATTTATGATCGTAAAGAGCTTGTCATCAGGTCCATCGATGTAGAGCTGGACCTGCGAGTGCTGATCGATCGCCCCTACCGCTCTTACAGGAGTCGTGCCCATCCCTTTTTTTCCAAGGCTTTCACCCCAGAGCTGGGCAAACCATTCGGCAAAAAAAGCCATCTTGCTGGAATAGGGCATTATGACAGCCATCGGTCTGCCCTGTTTTTCATGGTAGAGATGCAAAGATGAGGCTAGCCAGGCGGGGTTCGTATCTATTGAGTCATTCTCAAGAAGATATTTTTTCATCTTCCCTGCTCCTGACAGGAGTGCATCTATATCGATCCCAACTGCGCCGGCACTTACCAATCCCGCAGCTGAGAGGACAGAATACCTTCCGCCTACGGAGGCCGGCAGGTCTATGACCCTGCAGCCAGAGTTTTGGGCAAAGGAACGGAATATCCCCTTTTGAGGGTCCGTTATGACAAGTATGTCTCCCTCGACCCTTCCCCTAAGCTTTATCATTTCATTCCTGAACCAGAGGAACTGAGACATTGTCTCAGCGGTAGCGCCCGACTTGCTTACTCCTACCAGAGCAACCCTTCCGTCTTTTACCTGCTCCCAGATGGCACGAGTCTTAGTTGGGTCCGGGTTGTCTGCAAGATAAAACCTAGGACGGACGTCCTCACAGTTACGAAATTCGCCCAACAGAGCCTGATTCAGCATCAGGCTGCCCAGAGCTGAACCGCCAATACCGACATGTATTATGGAATCATAGCTCTTCAGCCATTCTGCAGTTCTTTTTATCTCAGTTGTCTCTATCTCAGGAAGGTCCATCCATCCGTGGCCATCAGTACTTGCAGGGGTCTCTCTAAGCCATTCGGCAGCTTTGATACATGCTGCAGAATGATCTTTCCTGAAATCGACAAGAGAAAGATCTTCCCGGCCCAAGGCTCCCCCAAAATGAAAACATATTGACAGGCTGTCCATGAAAGCACTCCCCTTTGCGGTCAATTTTTATTACTTAAGAAGACCTGCTTCCTTGAGTGTTTCATCGATTTTGACTTTATCAAAACCTACAATGTATTTTTCACCGATCTGGATGACAGGAACTCCCATCTGTCTTGTCTTTTTGACAAGCTCCATTGCCGCAACTTTGTCGCCTGTTACAATTTTTTCGTCATATTCAACGTTAAGCGACGAAAGATACTCTTTCGCCTTATTGCACCACGGACAGGTATTTGTAGAGAATACTTTTACTTCCATCACGATCACTCCTTATGGTTTATATGGGCCGTGAGGATAGACCCTGTTGATAATTATAACGCCAATTAGATGATTTATTGGTTACTTTCTCTGACTTGATGCAGATATTATGATACCTCGTACCATTGTTGTTTTTTTTCTCTTTTGGGTGGTTTGGTTTTACCGCCTTTTAGATGTTGCAATTATTAACAAATTGAGATAGATTAAACGACGTATGTTTTTTAATTTAAATCGAGATTTTTTTAAGAATTACTAGAGGAGGTACGTTATGTTTAAGATCGTTTCAAAACAAAAGATCGCACCCAAAGAATTTGACATATGGATCGAAGCCGAACGCATAGCTAAACATACTAAGGCTGGCCAGTTTGTCGTTCTTCGCGTCGATGACCGGGGAGAAAGGATCCCACTTACTATCGCAGACTATGACAAGGAAAAGGGACTTATTCGTCTTATCTTTCAGGTTGTCGGTAAAACCACAGCTGCAATGTCATGCCTGAATGTGGGAGATTCCATCAAGGATATCTCCGGTCCTCTTGGTACTCCAAGTGAAATTGAAAAATTTGGCACTGTCATGATGGTCGGCGGCGGTGTGGGTATTGCTGCTCTCTATCCGATAATTAAAGAGCTCAAACTCGCAGGGAACAAGGTAATTACGATTCTTGGAGGACGTACTTCTGAGCTTGTAATAATGAAGGAAGAGTGCGCAGAATATTCTGACGAACTTATCATTACCACAGACGATGGTTCTGAAGGAATGAAGGGTGTTGTAACAGAAGCAATGAAGATGGTGGTCGAGCGCGGCGAAAAAATCGATCGTTGCTGGTGCATTGGCCCCGCCATTATGATGAAGTTCGGTACAAAGGCCGCTGCTGAGCTCGGTTTGCCCATTTTTGTATCGCTAAACCCGCTTATGGTCGACGGGACAGGAATGTGCGGATGCTGCCGCGTAGCGGTAGACGACAAGATCCACTTCGCATGTGTGGACGGACCTGAGTTTGACGGTCACAAGGTAAACTGGGACGAATTCATGAGCCGCCTCCGCCAGTACAAGGACGAAGAAAAGATCTCAATGGATAAATTCGAATCCGAAGTAGGTGGATCATCATGGCAGTAACATTTTCTAAGCGGAAGACCCCTATAAAGGAACAGGACCCTGAAGTACGCAAAAATAACTTTAAAGAGGTATGTCTGGGCTACTCTATCGAAGAGGGAATCAAGGAGGCAGGACGCTGCCTCCAGTGCAAAACAAAGCCCTGTATAGCCGGATGCCCCGTCGCCATAGACATTCCGGGTTTCATCAAATGCATCGCAGATGGCGACATGGCCGGTGCGGCTGAAATAATGGACAGGCACACCAACCTGCCCGCAGTCTGCGGTCGTGTATGTCCTCAGGAAACACAGTGTGAAGAACGCTGCACTGTAGGAAAAATGCCCGGCTTCGAACCTGTAGCGATCGGCAAGCTTGAACGCCTTGTCGCTGAGTGGAAATATAACCAGGAAAAGACAAAGGCAGAAAAGGCGCAAACCACATCAAAAGGCAAAGTTGCAGTAGTCGGTTCAGGGCCTTCCGGTCTAACAGTTGCGGGCGATCTTGCTAAGAAAGGCTATGATGTAACAATATACGAGGCCCTCCACGCTGCAGGCGGAGTTCTCATCTACGGTATCCCCGAATTCCGTCTTCCTAAGAGCACCGTCAAGAAAGAAATAGACGCAATGCGGGATCTGGGCGTAAAAATCGAATGCAATGCCGTTGTAGGCAGAAACATAACGATGCAGGAGATCATGGAGAAATATGACGCATGTTACATAGCAGTCGGAGCCGGAACACCTCATTTTCAGGGGATACCGGGTACAACACTTAACGGAGTTTACGCTGCAAGCGAATACCTTACGAGGATCAACCTCATGCACGGTGATAAGTTTCCTGAGTACGACACACCAACAAAGAAATCAAAAAAAGTAGTGGTCATCGGCGGAGGAAACGTGGCAATGGACTCAGCACGCTCTGCGAAGAGACTCGGTGCAGACGAAGTTACAATCGTTTACAGACGCTCCCTTAAAGAGCTTCCGGCCCGTATAGAGGAATATCACCACGCTGTAGAGGAAGACATCATCTTCAAATGGCTCAGCAATCCAATAGAATACGTAAACAACGGTGAAGGTCAGCTCTGCGGTGTAAAATGCATCAAAATGGAGCTTGGAGAACCGGATGCATCCGGACGCAGAAGGCCCGTTCCCATTGAAAACAGTGAGTTTTTCATTGAAGCTGACTGCGCGATAGAAGCAATAGGACAGGGTTCCAACAAAGTCCTTCTATCCACATTCCCCGAGATGAAACTTAACAAGTGGGGATACATAGAAGCAGACCCCAAGACCGGCGCAACTTCGGTCCCCGGCGTCTACGCAGGCGGAGATATAGTGACCGGAGCGGCTACTGTCATACTCGCTATGGGAGCAGGAAAAGACTCGGCTGAAGCGATCGATAAGTACATAACTGAAAAGAAATCAAAGTAATAAATCAAGTGTCAATCTAAAGGCCGGGACCTGAAAAGGACCCGGTCTTTGGTTATGCCTGTTCCTTAAGAGACTTCCGGAGAGGCATCCAGCAAAAATACTGTACTGCGAACGACGAGACAAAAACAAAAAGCCCCATGAGCCTAAATGTACCACTCACTCCAAAGAGTGGAGAGGCGAATCCAAACAAGAGAGGAGTTATTACCCAGCCTATATCTAGTACAAGAAGAAGAGAACCTGTAGCTTTGGGATGATACTCGATAGATAGAAGGTCTCCTACCAGCGAGAGATCTGTTGGAAATCCCACTCCAATCCCAAGCCCGAAAAGAAGTCCAAACAGGAGGAAAAATATCCAACTGGAACTGAAGGAAATACAGAGCAGAGATAACCCCATAAGTCCTGCCGCCGGTGCCGCAATTAGGACTCTTGGTATCCTGTCCATAAATTTAAACCCAATAGTTCTTATGATGATGCCTGAAACTGCCGCGGAGACCATGAACCATGATGCTGGGACTCCTCTGTCTTCCGCCAATGCTGCCACACAGAGGATGGCACCGTCAGCAATAGACATGATAAAAACTGTCAAGTACAGGGTCTTTACTCCTGAACAACAGAACATGTTCTTGTATGTGCCCCACACAGGTTTCTCTCCTGCTTTTGCAGTTACATCCTTGATCCTAAGACTTATCGCCAGACATATCAACCCAATTACAACAGGCAACCAGAGGTAATAATTTGAATGTCCCTTTTTTAGAAAGAATTCCGCAAGAGGAAGTATCGTCGCCATTGGAAACAGAGAACCCGTAGTGAAGAGCGCGAACCCTACTCCTCTGGACCTTGCGTCCAGTATCATCGACTGATAAGCTATAGTTGCAACTATAAAAACACTTGCGCTTATTCCCGATATGGCCCTGAAAAAAAGAAGTATGACCGGGTCTGAAAGAGATAAGGCTATTCCGGTAGCTGCAGCGGCAGAAAAAATGGAACTCCCAATAAGTGCCTTTCTTATGCCGAGCCTCTCCATCGTCCAGCTGCCAAGCGGCCTGCAGATTATCATAGTCATGTAGAAGATGCTTAGAAAGAGCCCAACTGCCCTTGGGGATGCTCCCATCGCGCTGTAAAATGGGACGAAGATAAAATAGACATTTGCAAGGCAGTTGATCCCGTAATAGGAAAGAAATACCAGCAGGACCTGTTTTGAGATCTTCATTAAAAATGCATCCCCCGTTTATCCTTACGATTTGTTTTCTATAATCCTATCTTTTAAAA
>JAAZCN010000129.1 GCA_012513245.1 Synergistaceae bacterium
AACAATTTAGGGCTTGAGATGGTCATTTATGCAAAAAAAGAAGATGGGGCCTTGATACCAATAACAAAACATAAATAGGACCAAGGAAGGCTGTAAACTTTTGAAAAGAGCGGCGAGGAACTTGCCGCGGGAAGGGGACCCACATTGGGGTCAGACCTACACAATTAACAAAATGAGGATAATTTGCCACCGCCAGGCAATAATTGACCGAGAAAACCTGAAATGTACAGTGTACAGTACAGTATTATGCGGCATACCCATGAAGACTTCTAAATCCCTCTGGATTGAAAAAACCTAATTAACTCTTATACCTATACGCTTTTTTACATGTGTCATTCCAATTATAGGAGATAAAAAAATAACAAATTGACACATATAAAATGTGTGTTAGAATGTACTGAGAATAAACAACAAAGTTAGTAGGTGGTGAGTCTGTGACAGCTAAACCTAACTACGTACCAGGTAAAGACTATAGTCGCAAAGAACTACTTAAATTAATTGTAGCACAAGGCTGGAGTGTAGAATCAAAGGGTAAGACTGGGCATTTGGTATGTAGAAAAAAGGGAGAAAATCCGTTTGATATTCCTATGGATCCATCCAAGAAAACAAAACAAAAAATTCTTAAATTAATCGGTCTTAAATAATTAACTTATGATAGTAGTCGGGGGCGGGATTCCTTCCCGCCCAACACTTAGAAAAAAATAAATTACATAATCATTAGGATGGTGAGATTAATATGGCAGATAATCGAAAGAATCTAGAATTATATGCCTTCCCGGCGATATTTGAAGCCGATGTGGAAGATGACGGTCAAATATGCGTATCGTTCCCTGACCTGCCCAGTTGCTTCTCCAATGGGAAAACGGTAGCAGAAGCATTAACAGAGGCTACTGAAGCGCTGGAAAACGTTCTGTACTGGATGGAAAATGATGGCAACCCAATACCTGAGCCTTCTGATATCCGCAGTATACATTGTTCTGGTAATCAATTTACTTCACTTATAGTGACTGACATGGCAGCTGCAAGAAGGGCATGGGATAATAGAAGCGTAAGTAGGACAGTTACAATGCCTGCATGGCTGGATGAGCTTGCCAGAAAAGAGGATATTAACGTGTCACAAATACTGCAGCAGTCGATAAAAAAACTTCTTGGAGTTAATCAGAGCGCTAAATTAGCATAAAAGAGTCAGCCGCACGAAAAATTTTAACAGAATACGAAAATTTTAAAAATTTAAAAAAAGTAAGCTGCTTGAAAAATGAAAATTTCATAAATTGTGTAACCCTCCTGAAAAGTGCAAAATAGAGAGCGCTGATCAGGAGGTATTTTTTTATGGTTAGCACCGCAGTATTGGGGTCAGACCTTTGACATAATGTGGATAAATACGTCGGTTTAGTAGCGCCCGGGGAAGACGATAGGGGCGGTAAGCACCGGTTCCCGAATCTCGAAGTGCACTCGAAATAGTTAATATTACTGCGTCTAAACGCAGCCGCGTGAAGCTGCGACTGAAAATATGTCGCGTGAAGCGGTGGTGAAGCAGTTGTAAGTGCGGTCGAGACAAACGATAAACGGTGTCCTTCTGATCGGGTGCATACCGGGAAGACGGAGGGGGCTCATTGACATGCCCCTCATGTCCACTCCTAACGATCATTTGACCATTGTTTGACCATCGTTTGACAACCGTTTGACTGCCCTACCCGCCCTCACAATTATTCTCCTTCAATCGCCTCGTAGATGCGATGCTCTCCGTTGAGGTATTCCAAAATCCCATACACTTTTTTCTTTGGTACTTGTGGCTGCTTGTCTTCTCTGATGTCTCTCATTAGACTCTCGAGCAGGGGGCCTAGTTCTTGGTTGAGCCTTCTTGGATTCAGTTCGCCTATCAGCTTTTCCGGGGTCATCCATGCTCCGGGCATTGCTCCGGCGAAGAGTCTGAAGGTTGAGAGCAGAGTGAATTCTTGGTCCCAATAGGTGTTGCTCGGATGTCCGGCGTACCAGAAGGATAGTGGAAGATGAAGAATCATTCCTGCGTCTGTGAAACTTTTGCCCTGCGTTTTTCTGTCCGTATCCGTAAAATAGAAGCCTACAGAGGCATCGTTCCAGTTTCTTATCGCGTCTACTCTGTATCCCTTGTCAGAATCTACAAATTTGCCATATCTGGCAATAATATCCGCATTATAGGTCGAGTCATGGTATCCCAACTCCGCCCAGTAAGCGCTCCGCCAGTTGTTTTCCCCATTGACCGGCAGATAGTAAGCTTTGCCGTTGTAATACTCGCGCCTGTAGTCAGAAAGTCCGGCAAAGGAGTCAAAATCCCTCTCTTTTACAACAGATACTCTTCCACCGATCCAGAACGGAGAATCCTTAAGGAAATAACGCCCCCAGAAATTTGCGCCGAAGTAATTTTCATCCAGCCATCCAACCTCACCCAGTGCCCATGTACGTTCGTTCAGCTTGTGGATGTAACTGAGCACACCTTTCCATATTCTCGTCTTATCGTTCATTTCAGGCTGCCACCAGATATCGATGTCATTATCGATGGGCTGACGTACCTTGAGGTATGCCTCCCAACCCTGAGATGAACGCAGGTGTCCAATGTAATCAATGTCCAGCCTGCCCATGTAATCATTATCAAGAGTCCTGTCTATCCTTGGCTCATAAGCCAAAGCAATCCTTATGTCAGCTGTGCCGTTTCTGATGCTTTCTCCGGGTCCGGCCATTACCTGCCATTCTTCGTCGGGAAGCGTGCCATACTTTGTCTTGGGAGCCCATCCTGCCGAATCGTTGTTAAGATCATAGGCGTTCAACTCGTGGAGCCTTATTAACGCCATCTTCTCGGTATTCAGTTCAATCCGTGAAACAGGATTACCCCTTACCAATGTTGAGAATGAGCATACCTCTGTATCCCAGGGGATTTTGTGAGCTGTGAGGATAATGACACGTGCTGTTGCCTCCGCCTGTGATGAATAGCCGATGTTCTCAAATGCGACATGTATTTTTTTATCTCCGGCAAGAATCACAGTATTTCTTAATCCGAAACCTTTTTTTCCCAATTCGGCCTGTAGTTCGGAAGCCATCTTTTCCATGTCTGTTTCATCCCAGTCTGTCAAAAGGGGGTCGTCTGTCTTGGCTTTGTGCTTTCCTCCAAATACGGGCTTACTTAAATCGAACGCGTAATTGATCCCGAAACAGAATTCCTCGCCTCTTTGGTAGCTCAGACTTCCGTTGAGTCCCCATTCACTTTTGAGGACTATTCCAAAATTATATTTCTTTTTTGCAGGGTCGGGGTGTACTCTTTTGCCCCCGACACGGTCCTTCGTATAATCGAGAGGGCTGTATTCAGCTTTGAACTCCAGCCATTTCTGAGGTTCCCAGGATATACCTCCGTAAAAACCGTTGTATGTGTCAGTAGCGTAACCAAGTGTCAGAGCAACATTTGCGTACTTCCATGTTCCTGCCGCGAAATAGGCCTTTCTGATCTCTGTTCCCATCATGTCAAGCGAACCGAATGCAAGTGCGGGTCTAAGTCCCTTCTGCTCAGCCAGAAGAAATTTAAGGTCCATAGCTTTATCTTTATAACGTCCGTAGCCGGGGCTGATTATATTTGCAGTTGCGAATTCGTTAAGACGGATATTTATCTCAAGCCACGGGAAAAGCCCCAGACTTGCAGACCCACTCCTGTAAGGATAAAAATCGCTGAATGATATCCATCCCATTCCGTCACCCGGCATTTCAGCCGAAGGATACTCCCAAAGCCCGGCAAGTCCCGAATTAGAAGGAGAGACAGCATAAGAGGGAATGGCCAGAAGAAGAAAAACAAGTGAGCAAAAGAAAAGCTTACATCTCTTTACTATCATTTAGAAAGCCTCCATGAATAAAGACGAATAAATTAATGCTATCCATTATATATGAACAAATAAAAAATGTGGCGTTTAAAGAAGAATGGCTTGCATAAGGATTGCTGATTGCTTATAATTGCCCGGTGATGACTGAGGTGTGGGGATAGATGAGGAGACAGTCAAACGATCGTCAAACTGTTGTCCAACAATTGTCTAACAATCGTAAAATCAAGAGCTAAGGACGGTCAAACGATTGTCCAACGTTGTCCAACAGTCGTCAAACGATCGTAAGATCAAAAGACAAGATGTAGTTAAAGCCAGTAAACAATCGTTGAAAGCTAAAAGACCTAGCCTAAGATTCAAGGCATCAATTATTTTTAATGTTAACAATAGTTTAACAATCGTTTGACGATTGTTTGACCGTCTTTATAACCGCTTCACGTGGCATTTTTCCTGCTGCATTTACCAATAAACCGGGGGTCTTAATTATAATGTTGAACAATCGTAAAATTGCACTTTTTATACTAGCTCTGTATCTCTTCTCCACCTTCGCTCCTCTCACCGCTTATGCGCAGCCTACAGCGACAGCACCAGCTGCGGCTGTACAGGCGGCTGCGGATGCACTCAGCATGAGTCCTGACGGAACTGGAAACGGTGTCGGATTTCCGGGAGATGGCGATGCGGATACCGGTATAGACAATGGTTCCGAAAATACAGCTGATTTCCCCGATATACAAGATCAGGCATCTACAGAACCTATAGTTGTACAGGAAAAGATCCTCGAAGATGACAAGCTTCATACCACAACAGCGCCCGATTCAGAGGTTTCAACTTCACCACGCCTTGACCCGAGAGAAATCAAAGGAAGCAGCATGTTCAATAACTTGCGTGACAAGCTGGCTCGCTTCGGAGCAGACTTCTTCAACGCAAAAAGGACCAGTTCGCTCACTTATGCTCCGGTAGGTCCTAACTACGTCGTTGCACCGGGTGATGAAGTAAAGATAAACCTTTGGGGGCTCTCTGAAATAAGGGCTAACCTCCTTGTAGACAGGGACGGCACACTCACGCTGCCCCAGGCTGGACCTGTCTCAGCAGCCGGCTTGACCTTTGCGGAGATGCAAAAGTCAATTGACAATGCTTACAGAAGGATACTGAATGACTTTGAGCTGAACGTCACCATGGGCAAACTCCACACGATAAATATATATGTGACAGGACATGCGGCACGGCCCGGGGCCTATGCTATTTCCTCTATGGCAACACTCGTAGATGTCCTCTCACAGGCTGGAGGTCCCTCTATTTCGGGATCTATGAGAGGAATAGAGGTAAAACGGAACAACAAGAGAATCTCGGTATTCGATGTTTACAATCTTCTTCTTAAAGGAGACAGGACTGGAGATATACGTCTGGCAGAGGGAGATGTAATCTTCATACCGACAGTTGGTCCTCTGGTTGCAATTGCCGGTAACGTAAAACGTCCCGCCGTATATGAACTTAAGAGCAAAGAAAGCAAACTGAGCGATGTCATCTATCTTTCAGGAGGGCTTACCGCTGGAGCATACAAAGGGCGTATACAGCTTGTCCGCGTACAACAAAACACATACAGGACCGCTTTTGAATCAGACCTCAACTCCCCCGATGCAAATGTCCAGATGCTTAAAGACGGAGATCTGCTTAAAATCTTCGCTGTCCCCGGCGGAGTCTTCAACGTAAGAATCGCGGGAGCTGTGATACAGCCGGGAGTCTACCCAATAGAACCGGGAGTCACCACGCTTACGGAAATACTTAACAGGGCGGGCGGACTTATGTATACTGCTGCGGCTGAGGGAGAACTCACAAGGGTTGAAGTCAGCTCTGAAGGCCCTGTTACTACAAGAATAAAACTGAACCTTAAAGAAGCAGAAAAGGGAACGTCCAGATTCGTTTTGAATCGTGACGACTACCTCTTTGTCCGTACAGTCCCAGACTGGAACATCTATAGAAGCGCCAACATATCAGGAAGAGTCTTGTACCCCGGCAACTACGCTGTCCAGAGAGGAGAAAAACTTTCCTCGCTTCTCGAAAGGTCTGGAGGTTATGCGTCCGATGCCTTCACACGCGGAATAGTTTTTTTACGTGAAAGCGTCAAAACCGAACAGCAAAAACAGATCAATGACATGATAAAAACACTTGAAAGAGAAATTGTCTACGCAGGAAATGAGGCCATTGCAACATCCACAGGAACAAGCGATGTGGCTTATGCCAAAGAGAGCATGGCCATGAAGAACCGATACCTTGACGCGGTAAAATCCATCAAAGCATCGGGTAGACTTGTAATTAAACTTCCTGAAGATTACCGGATGTTAAAAGGCAGCCCTTACGACATCACACTTGAAGAGGGCGACCGACTTCTTATTCCAGAAAAACCTGGAACTGTCCAGGTCATAGGTTCCGTCCTGACCCCTGCAGCCTTTGTTTACAGAGAAGGACAGCCCTTCAATTCCTATGTCAAGATGGCCGGAGGCTACAGCACTACAGCCAGTCCCAGACGGACATACATAATGAAGGCGGACGGCTCAACAGTAAGGGCACTAGCAGGCAACAAGCCGCGCATAGTAGAAGAGGGCGACTTCATAGTAGTACCCGAAAGAGTCCAGTTTTCACCGACTATGCGCAACACAATGAACATTATGGATATCTTGTATAAGTTTGCGTTGGGTGTGGCTGCGGTCAACAACATCACGAAGTAACATCACGAAGTGATGTTACTGGGCAATTGAGGCAGATGGCAGCCCTGACTTAGCAAGGCTCACGATCCTTCGCTTCGACGTATGACCAATACGCCTTAGCTTGAACCGCTTCGCATTGCGTCGTCATCATCTGCCCTCTGCCTCAATTGCAAGGGCTTAAATGGTTAAGATGCGGAGAAGAACTAAAGGACGGTCAAATGATTGTCCAACAGTTGTCCAACAATCGTCAAACAATCGTTTTACAAAGGAGCACCCAATGGAAAACACTAACGTCCCTAATAAAACACCAGCTATTTCTCAACAACCCAACATTTATCAAGTATCCTTGCTAGATCTTCTAGTAATCCTAATCCGCCAACGGTGGTTCATTGTAAAATTTACTACGGTTTTTGCGGTGATTGCGATTGTTTACTCGCTTTTGGCTACTCCTATTTACAAGAGCACCCTACAGATAATGCCTCCGGGTGGGGGTGGGCAATCAGGAGCTGCTGCTATGCTTGCTGCATCGGGACTTGGAGAACTTGCGGGTGGATTTGGGGCTACGGGCGGTGACACGGTTGTTGGGATAACAAAAAGTACAGTAGTGTTGGATAAGATAATTGATAAGAACGAACTTCTGACTAGAGAACCCGAAGGCTTTAGCTTAATAGGAACTATAAAAGACCTCTTTTCATCAACGGAAGATGTACCTGAACCGAAAATGCGGACCAGAGTACGTGCAGATCTTTCTGAACAAATACAATCAGCTGCGGATAAAAAGAACGGGATAATTACTGTCTCGGTATCAGACACATCCCCGGAAATGGCAATTCAGCTGGCCCAGTCTGTTTTCGATGAAACACTTCATGTAATGCAGAACATAGCAGTCACGCCCTCAGCACAGCAGAGGCTATTTATAGAAGAGCAGCTAAAAGAGAACAACCAGGCCCTTATGGAGGCAGGAAAAAATCTTACCGCGTTTCTTAAAGACACAGGCATGAATTCCCCAAGTGGGACTCCTTCGGATATTGGCTCGCTCGGTTCACTTCAGGCCCGTATGGTCGCAAAAGAGATAGAAATAAAAGCAGCAAGAAGATTTGCCACAGATGCCAATCCGAAATTAAAACAACTCCAGGCGGAATACAACGCTATTCAAAAGCAGTTTGAAGCTAATAAAGGATTGCTCAGTGCGGCTTCACCAACAGGCGAAATCAAAAACATAACTGAATCATCGCTCCAGTATGCGACCCTTTTCCGTGAATATAAATTCAGGGAAAGTCTTGTTGCCATTCTTCTCAGACAATATGAGTCAGCAAAAATAAAAGAGGCCCAGGATCCCGTTGTCATTCAGCTCCTAAGCCCTCCAACAGTGCCTGAAATAAGATCAAAACCGCAAAGAAAAAAGATCGTTGTTCTTGCTACACTGTTAGGTGGATTTCTAGCCGTTTTCTTGGCTTTTATAAAGCACTTTTTAAGTCTCTCGGCAAAAGATCCCGAAGTAGCGCCCAAGATTGAGTTTGTTAAAAACGCTCTTGGTGCTGATTTTGCTAGGGTTTTTAGGAGAACGAAGAAAAACTGCGGCAATTAATGTGCCGCGGGGGCGGTCAAACGATCGTCAAACGTTGTCAAACAATTGTCTAACAATCGTTAAGATCATGAGCTAAGGGCAGTCAAATAATTGTCAAACTGTTGTTAGTGGCAGCGATG
>JAAZCN010000130.1 GCA_012513245.1 Synergistaceae bacterium
ACTCGAAGCAAAGTGGCATGAGATAGAGAGTAAAGAGACGTCCTGTGAAAAATATCTTACTGAAGACGCAGATGTTGTAATTTCAGCATTTGGCACAGTAGGAAGGATAGCAAAATCCGCGGTAGACAGCCTACGTTCTGAAGGCTACAAAGTAGGACTCATAAGGCCTCTTCTGGTCAGCCCCTTCCCCTACAAAGATTTTGAAAACCTGGTGCCAACCTGCAAACATATTTTAGATGTAGAAATGAACTGGGGGCAGATGCTAAGAGATGTTAACAGAGGAGTTAAATACAAGTTGCCTGTCAGTTTCTACGGACGCTCAGGCGGGATGTGTCCCGGAGTTGCTGAAATAGAAGAGGAGTGCCGCAAGATATTTGCGGAGCTCTCCTGAAAAGGAGGGGAACTAAAATGGCTGAGAAAATTATTTATCAGAGGCCCAAAAGCTGGATCGAAGGAGTAAATTCACACTACTGCCCGGGATGCACTCACGGAATAGTACACAGGATGCTATGTGAAACCCTGGATGAGCTTGATATTCAGGACATAACTACCGGTGTTGCACCTGTAGGGTGCGCTGCTCTTATGTATGGGTATATAGATACAGATTTTATAGAAGCTCCTCATGGGAGAGCCCCTGCTGTAGCGACAGGGTTCAAGCGTATCAGACCGGACAGGATTATATTCACTTATCAGGGGGACGGCGACCTTGCCTCTATAGGAATGGCTGAGATAGTGCATGCAGCGAATCGTTCAGAAAACATTACAGTCATATTTGTAAATAACGCTATATACGGTATGACTGGGGGGCAAATGGCTCCCACAACCCTGCTTGGACAGAAGACTACTACGACACAGAGCGGGCGTGACCCCCTTAAGGCGGGTTATCCGATAAGAATGTCAGAATTGCTTGCATCCCTTGCCTCTCCATGTTACATCGAAAGAGTTTCTGCGGCAAAACCGGCCCATTTGAACAATCTGAAAAAGGCTATCAAAAAAGCATTTAAAAACCAGATTGAAAATAAGGGCTTTTCATTTGTAGAAGTTCTTTCCACCTGTCCTACGAACTGGGGAATGAGACCGACAGACGCATGTGACTGGCTTGTTCAAAATATGATCCCTTATTACCCACTAGGGGTATTTAAGGATTTCGAGTAGGGGAGGGGTATTCCATGTCGAATTACACACGCACGCTCTTTTGTGCGGGTTTTGGCGGCCAAGGTGTGATGGTTCTGGGTCAGCTTGTAGCGTACGGCGCGATCAAGGAAGGAAAATATGTGACATGGCTGCCGTCATATGGACCTGAGATGAGAGGCGGAACGGCAAACTGCGGTGTCACAGTAAGTGACAAAGAAATCGGATCTCCTTTCGTGCCGAAAGCAGATGTCGTAGTTGCGCTTAACCAACCCTCTCTCGATAAATACGAGACATCCGTTAAACCGGGAGGAATCCTTGTCTACAACAGAGACATGGCAAAATATATTCCTTCCAGGGAAGACATAAGAGTGATTCCGGTCGACGCCTCACAAATTGCAGGCAGTCTCGGAAATGAACGGGCCGTCAACGTTGTTATACTTGGAGTTGTTATCTCGGTTTCCGATTTTATATCTGACGAAACAGCGAGAGAGATAATTAAGCAGAAACTTGGAGCAAAAAAACCGGAATATCTTGAGAGCAACATGAAAGCCTATGATCTTGGAAGGCAAATAGGTATTGCCGGTTGAATTCTTTTTAAGAGTTTTTGGTGTAATAATTAAAGAACATCGTGATTTTCTTGGCTCCCGCAAAACTTTTTGTTTATTGCCGGGAGCCTTTTTTATATCAAGTGATAATTCTTCGGCGATACGAGGAGCTATGCGCAAGTTCTGATCTCCATAAAATCCACACATTTACGTCATAAAATCCTCATATGACATTGTTAAGCTTATATCACTAAACATCAAGTGATGTTGATAAAAAAAACATGGAGGTAGATGTAAATGAAAAAGAAGTTATTTGCAGCAGCGATTTTAGTCCTTGTGTTTGCAGGAAGCGCTATGGCAGGTCCTGGCTACGGAAAAGCTATGAAGTGCGGCCCGGGATCAGGGATGTCTATGGGATACGGCCAGTCTGCCTTGCAGAACATTACGCCTGAAGTGAAGTCAAAGATCGATGAAAGAGCCAAGCTTAACATCGATATGAGATCTGAACTGCAGAAAGAGATCCCCAACAAGGCCAAGGCTCGCGATATCCACGAGAAGATACAAAAACTGAACCGTGATATTGAAGCCGCTCACTTTGAAGCAATATTGAAGGATCCTTCAAAATTTACTCAGGCCGCAAGAGGTCCAAGACGTGAATTTTCTCCTGAAGATAAAGCGCAAATGGAAGAGATAAGAAAGATCCATGCGGAAATAAGAACGGAGCTTCAGAAAGAGACGCCGGACAAGGCAAAGGTTCGCGAACTTCATGTGAAGGTCCAGAAGATAAGAAACGACCGTGACAACGCACGTTTCGAAGAAATGCTTAAAAATCCACAAGCTTTCAAAAACGGCCGTGGTTTTGGAATGGGATACAAAAACAACTGCACACAGCAGTAGATAAATATAATTCAGCGCAGTGGCCGGCATGTTCCGGCCACTGCGCATTCAGTCCTGTTTTTGTCTTTTTTGCTTTATACTGATTAATAGTGAAGTCAGTCCCATCTATATGAATAATTAATTTGACTATAACTGACGAGGAGTTGTTCCTGATGGATTCTTTAGAAAATAAAAACAAGAAAAAAAAAGAGAAGAAAAACATTCAGTATATTCGTTTTACAGTTCTTTCTATTTTTTTGATTTTTATAACATGGATGGGATATAGGCACCAGCTTCTGGGCGGTGGCCCTGCAGGATCTCCTACAGTTGACGCGATGTGCCCCTTTGGTGGACTTGAGGCGATATATGCCTGGCTGAAGGATGGATATTGGCTTCGCCGTATTGCATTGAGCTCATTTATCTTATTTATAGGTGTAGCTCTTGCCACTCTTATTACAGGGAGAGTATTCTGTGGCTGGATATGTCCGCTTGGAGCCCTTAATAAGTTCGTCTCCGCAGGATCAAAGAAAATAGGTATCAAGCAAATTAAACTTCCACCATATTTAGACAAGTATATGCGGTACCTGAAATATGCCATTTTATTGTTGATACTCTCTACTACTTGGAAATTTGGAACTCTTACCTTTAGAGATTACGATCCATGGGCGGCATGGATGCACCTTACAGCCGGCTGGAGCGAATTAAGTAATGGAATGCTGATTTTATTTGGCCTTCTTTTTGTCGGTTTGTTTGTTGAGCGTTTCTGGTGCCGTTATCTATGTCCTCTCGGTGCCGCTCTTGCTCTTATTTCAAGGTTCTCGCTGATCAAAGTATTTCGTGAAGAGTCGGCTTGTATTAACTGCGGTAAATGTACATCTGCATGCCCGGTTGGTCTTACACCAGACAAAGATATCTTGCAAAATGACGGAGAGTGCATAGCCTGTGGCAAATGTTTTTCTGCATGCCCGGTCGAAGGAGCAATGAACTCCGGCGTTAAAAAAAGGAATTTCACCTTCATTAGAACTGGAATTGCCGGTCTTCTGATCTTTATAGCTGTGGTTACTGGAGCGAAATTGTCAGGCAATTGGCAGACATATGCATCTCTGCCCCCGGCAACAGGAGTTGAAGCTGTAAACAATGTGTTTGGCTGGATGAACCTGGAGCAAGTTGCGAAAACAGTTGGACTGGATGTCGCATCTGTTATTGAAATTGCGGGCCTTCCTGAGAATACACCAACGAATATCTCTATAAAAAAATTACCCGGTGTCGATGATGAAGAGCTAAAAGAAGCATTGAGAGGGTACATACAGAAGAAAGAGAAAGTGACAGATAAAGGTTTGCCGAACCCCCAAGAAATGAGAGGCTCTGTGTCGTTTAATGAAATAATTTCCGAATATAAACTGGATAAAAAAGAGCTGCTGTCGGAACTGGGACTTGATGAGAGTATAGACATGGATGCTAAAGTAAAAGATATTTTGAAGTCCCTTGGTCGGGAAGCCCAGGAAGTCAGGGATGCAGTACAGTCTCTGTTAGATAAAAAACGCTGAGCATGGTGGTGAAAATAATAAAAATCCTAATTGTTGAAGACGAGAAATTGATAGCCGATGTCGAAAAAGCATATCTGCTGAGAGAAGGATATGAAGCTGATATAGCTTCAGACGGCATAGAAGCCCTTAAGATGTTCGACGCAGAGGCCTATGACCTTGTTTTGCTCGAC
>JAAZCN010000131.1 GCA_012513245.1 Synergistaceae bacterium
GCCACAAAGACATAAGACTTGATGGACGCGCCGGTGTCGGTATCCGTTATGCAAACATTCTGACCGGCCCAGTCGACCTCCATTATTTCTCCCGGTTTGTGGTCCAGATGCATAGTTGCGTTGTTTTTAAGAACATAGTCAGGTGACATTGGGGTCAGACCTACACAATTGACAAAATGTGGATAACTTGGCACCGACGAGCTATTGTAAAATCATTTGTGTCAGACCTACATATGCATGTGTAAATGAGCAGTGATCAATGGGGTGTGAGCATGGCAATAACAGCCAGTGGGGTCAGACCTACACAATTGACATAATGGTCAATTCCTAGAGAAATAAGGTCGGACAATTGTGTAAAAGAGCAGTGATCAAGTGAAGGAGATATGAGACCTGTTTTTTCTGTCATATTCGGGTGCCACCCAAGTAAGCAGAATGTGCAAAAATATATATGTGTGGTGGCTAACTTCTTATTTTAATTAGTATGTGTAGCAATGAATGCTTGTTGTGGACAAGGTGTACTTTATTTAACAAGGAGGAATGGATATGAGCGTGAATGACGTTATGGTCCAATGGGCTGATGAATATGTGGCGCAATATGGGCACAATGTAATTCTATCTTCCTCTTATATCAAGACTGAAATAACAAAAAGAGGGCTTAAAGTAGGCAGTATAATGCCTTCAGATCACTGCTATAACAGGGTAAACGAAGACTCAACATCGCACGGCAGTAAAACGTCTTTGTTTGTGTATGTAAGCCGTAAGAACTATCAGTGTGTAGGTAGTAAATACGAGTACGGCGGAAAGATATTTTGCAAACCAAAAGGAGCCAGCCAAGATACTGTTTGGGGCTATTATGACTCTAAGGCACGAAAAAAGGTTCAATATCCAAAGACATCTGACCCCACAGCAAAGCATACAAATGTAGAGATTTCAGAACCCAAGGATATTGCAACCAAAGGATTAGACAAGACTTTAGAATTAAAGAGTGCATTTGAACCCTTCTGCGCAATAGGGAGAAATATTCTAACTACAAAACCACTTGACCGCGGTTTCCTCGACAGCATCGAGCGATATCTAAAGGAAAAAAAGAAACTATACGAATCGCCAATAGTAAAAAGCATAGAAGAGCGAAAGAGTGGACGTAAATTCTTACTTTGTGACCATCTCCGTGGCTATATATACGCTCAACTGAGCAATAACAGACCATGGGAGCCACTAGAACCCCATCTGTCTGAAATAGATGAGATCTTCTGTAATTATGACCTCAATGAGATTATTAATAAGATCAATTCCGTGGGCTATGAGTTTTTTGTCAGAAAAATAACCGGCATAAAGTGTGGCAATAGAGGAATTAATGCACAAATGCAAGCTCTTAAAAGAAATATTACAGTGTTTACTGACCTAATAGACAGATACGGAAGCCTTGACGAATTTGTCACGTCACGTCCTGTTCTTGAGATAATAAAGATGCTTTCCGATCTTGAAAGTCCTTATAAGCTGCGTACTATGGGAATACCTCTAACCTCAGAATACTTGCGTAATGTTGGCATCGATTGTCCCAAACCGGATGTGCACTTGTGCCGAATTTTCGGTAATAAACGCTTGGGTGCATCCTTACAGGAAAACTCCACTCCTACGGAAGTCTTCCAAATCATAGCAAGCATTTCGGAGCGAACAGGATATTCTCAGGCAATGATAGACAACATAATATGGAGTTACTGCGCAGAAGGGTACGGGGCTATATGTACGTCTAAGCCTCATTGTTGTGTCTGTGTAATACAAGATTACTGTAGGCTTAGTTATTAGAATCACAGGATTTGTGGGTAACCATAAAAGTGCTTAGGGTATCCCCACTGGACGATTTTTAGTAAGCTTACGTTGGTGCTATACTTAATTAGAACAATTGTAAGGAATGTTTTTTTCTTAATAATAAAAGCTCCTGTCAAAATAAAAGAGGCGGGGTGTTTCTATGTTTAGTGCAATAATTGGCGATATTGTTAGCTCACACTTTGAGTGGAACAATATTAAAACAAAAGAATTAGAATTTTTCACATTTGACTACTTCTTCGTGATTTTGAAACTAGGCCTAATCAGCCACACTTACAGAAAAAGCTTGAAGCAGGAATGATCAAATGACAGACCTATTTAATGACCAAAATACACAAATCGTTCTTTCGAAGCTTTTAGGTGAGATTACTAAGTATCTGTCCACTTTCCTTGAAAGAGAACTGACATCCCTTTTCGAAGATTGGTGGAATCAGGCTGTCGCTGACAAATTAACGTTCCAACAGCGCAGACGAGTTGAGGAACGGGGTATATCATCCCTTGATGCTCTAGATTTAGCTGCTTTGCTTCGAGTGCTTGATCAGAACTGGTACCAGATTTCCAGCAAACTCAGCCTGACGTCTGAATCGCGTAACTTTGCTAAGGAGATGCAAACGATTCGGAATAGGTGGGCTCATACCACAACTGAAGGCTTTCCTATCGATGATGTATACCGCGACCTTGACACACTACAGCGTTTTGCATCTGTCATTGAAGCTAATGAAACACTAATCCAAGAGGTGCAATTCTTAAAGACAGCATTCCTTATTAAAAAGACAGAGTCATCTTTAAAAATAGATGATCCTAACTTAAAACCGTCTCATTCAAACGAAGAGTCTGGTGCTGAATTTGAACTGGGACAGATTGTATGTGTTCGGTCTAATCCAACAAATCACGGGGCAGTTATTTTGACCATCTTAAGTAAACCGGAAAATCGCTTCAAGGTCTTTATGAATGGAGAAGCGCAGACCTTTTACGCATCTCAGCTACAGGCAGAAAACGTTTCCGTTGATGACACTGAATCTTTCCTCTGTGAGCAATTTCACGCCTACCTAACCGCATTACAAATCAGATATCCCAACCTATCTACACTATATTCGCTTAACGCTGCACGTATAGATTTTATTCCGTATCAATTTCGCCCCGTGTTAAGGTTTATAAAATCAGACCGTCCACGATTATTGATCGCCGACGGTGTGGGGGTTGGCAAAACTATCGAGGCAGGACTAATTCTCCGTGAACTTCAGGCAAGGCGTGATATTCAGTCAGTTCTGATAGTGTGCCCTCGCCCGTTGGTAACCGAACGTAAGTGGATGAACGAAATGAAGCGCTTTGGGGAACGTTTCACTCATCTAGATGGAGGTACCTTGCGTTACTGTATAAACGAAATGGACCTTGAGGGTGTCTGGCCTGAGCAACATCAAAAGGTTATTGTCCCTTATTCATTATTTGATGAAGTTTTGCTTTATGGGTCCGTACCAGATGGGAAGCGTAAACGTAAGAAGGGGTTGCTTGATCTCGATCCCTTTCCTCGATTTGATCTCGTCATTGTAGATGAGGCACACCATATACGTAACCAAAATACGTTCAGCCATAAAGCTGTGCGTTTTTTCTGTGACCATGCAGAGGCGGTCCTGTTTTTGACTGCTACACCAATACAACTTGGAAGTCATGATCTGTTTGTTCTACTCAATACGCTTCGCCCCGATTTGATAATTGATAAGGAAAGTTTCACGCACATGGCGGAACCTAACCCTTATATTAACCAAGCGATAGCACACGTTCGAAATCAAGAAACAGAATGGCAATCTCGTGCTTATGAAGCCCTTGAGCAAGCTGCAGCAACGCCTTGGGGGCAGTCTATACTTCGCCATAATCCAAATTTCATTCGAATACGTTCTAGACTATCGGAAGGCAATGTCACAAATGAAGAACGCGTGGAAATCATCACTGAATTAGAGTCCATGCACACTTTCGCAGGGATTATTAACCGAACTCGCCGGCGGGATATAGATGATTTTACAATACGCAAACCCGAGACTGTAGTCGTTCCATTCACACCTTCTCAGCAGGGCCTACATGATGAACTTCTAAGGATTCAGGCTGATATATTCACATTTTTTCATGGAGACAACAACGTCAAATTTATGATGACCACCATAAGACGTCAAGCCGCAAGCTGTCTTTATGGGCTTGCTCCATTTCTCGAGACTATTCTTAACCGACATTTTGACGAGCTGTCATGGGAGGAAGCAGATAATGCGGAGGATGTTCCTCCAAACAAGACAGTTGACGCGATACAGTCACAAATCCAATCGATTCTTGATAGTTTACGATTGCTTGACCCATACGATCCAAAGCTTGAAGCGTTGCGTGTTACTATCTGCAATAAGCAAAAATTGCCCAATAACAAGGTGATGCTATTTAGCAGCTTCAGACACACTCTTAAATATCTCTACGACCATCTAAAAGAAGATGGTTTCCGTATCGGGATGATACACGGTGGAACACCGGATGAAGATCGTGTTGAACTCCGTAGGCGATTTGAGAGACACCGGGATGACACTAGTAGTTTAGATGTGCTTTTGTTTTCAGAAATTGGTTGCGAGGGACTGGATTATCAGTTCTGTGATTGTATTGTGAACTATGATTTACCTTGGAATCCGATGCGTGTTGAGCAACGAATTGGTCGTATTGACAGAAAAGGGCAGAAAAGCGAGAGTGTTGCCATTATCAATCTGGTCACGCCGGGCACCGTCGATGCCGATATCTATGAACGTTGCCTTATGCGCATAGGAGTGTTCAACAGTGCCTTGGGTGGTAGTGAGGAAATCCTTGGAGATATCACTAAAGAGATACGCGATATTGCAGAAAATTACACTTTAAATGAAGAAGAGCGTCGAGGGAAGTTTGATCAGCTGTCAGATAACAAGATTCGGCTGATACAGGAAGAAGCCGAGCTTGAACAGCGGCAAAAAGAACTTTTTGGAATCCAGCTACCCGAAGATAGGATGAAGAAAGAAATCGAGGATGCCTCTAGCTATTGGTTATCCTCGGCATCTATGCTAAGAATTGTCACTCTCTATTTGCAAAAGGCATGTGGAAAAGAGCAGGAATTCATTCTTGGTGAAAAACCTCTCAAAACACTTCGTCTGTCACAAGATGCTCGAAGTATCCTGCTAAAAGATTATCAACAGCTTTCTAGGCAAAATACCATCGTCTACAGAGAGTGGGAGAACTGGCTTAAAGGAGGTAGTCCTCATATGCTTCTAACCTTCGAATCTGATTGTGCAACGCAACACCCCGAGGCATCATTTATAATGCCGCAACATCCATTGGTCAAACAAGCTGCGGCATCGTTTGACATAAAAAAACGAGTAGTAGCATCGCTTAAAGTTTACTCTACTGAAGTTCCCGCGGGGCTATATGAGTTTGCTATTTATCAGTGGCATCTTCACGGGATAAAGGAAGATTTGGTCCTGCAACCAGTATCTTCATCCGATCAGGTCACGTTACATCTTAGTCGCCTACTTGAAATAGCTACTGATCTTGTCGTAGATGATCCAAAAGAAATTAATCCTGCTTGTTGGGACGAATTAGATGCTCAGCATTACAATCTTTGGTCCGATGCTCGAGCAAAACATCGAGAAGAAACCCAAGATTCCGTGGAGTATAAGCGGGAGAGCCTTTCAACAAGTCATCGCGCGAGGATATCGCTTCTTGAGGAAAAGCTTCGCCAGTCCTCCAACGCAAAAATTCAGAAAATGTACCAGTCTCAAATCTCCACGGCTGAGGCAGATTACGCTAGGCACACTAAGGACTTGGATTTCGCCATAGAAAAAGCGGATGTAATTGCGGAACCGGTGGCGTACGGAGTGATTCAAATAGTAGGAGATGGTCCTTATGTCAAGTAATTACGACAAAATTAGAGAAGACAACATTCGTGAATATGGTCAAGGAACACGCCACTTGTCCTTTTTAGGCAGACTATACACTGACCGAACCCATTTCATATTTGAACTTCTGCAGAATGCTGAGGATGCTGGTGCTTCGAAAGTTCTCTTCAAACTTTTCGAGGACAGACTTGAGGTTTTTCATGATGGACGGCTGTTTAATGAGAAAGATGTACGTGGTATTTGCGGGGTAGGCGAAGGTACTAAAGCTAAAGATCTTACTCAGATCGGCAAGTTTGGAATAGGGTTTAAGTCTGTCTATGCATATACGAACACGCCTAAAATTTACTCAGGCGATGAACACTTCAAAATTGAAAATTATGTTCGCCCGTATACTATTCAACAACGAGAAATAGGAGAATCATCTACCACCCTATTCTCGTTTCTCTTCGACAAGGAGGACGTGAGGCCAGAAATAGTATGCAGAGAAATCAGTTCAGGTCTTCAACAACTAAACGCAAGAACACTTATTTTTCTTCGAAAAATTAAGGAAATTGAGTACAGACTACCGGATGGGTTAAAGGGTGTTTATACGCGTGACGAGGTTATTCGGGGCGTTGCACGAGAAGTGACTATCTTAGAAAGGGACAGCATTTGGACCTCAAGCCAGAGTTGGTTGATATTTCAACGGTCTGTGGAAGTTCCTCACATTGCTAAAGATTGCCCACGTTATGTCTCAGTCGAAATAGGCTTTTGTCTTGATAAAAATGAAAACGAACGCGGTCGTTATGAAAAGGTGGTAAAAGTAAAGGATTCTACGCTTATTGTTTATTTTCCTACTGAGAAAGAGACCCGATTGGGTTTTTTAATTCAGGGACCTTATAAAACCACACCAGGAAGGGACAATATTCCGAAAGATGACTATTGGAATACAACACTGGTAATCGAAACAGCACACCTAATCGCTGAGGTGTTACCTCAGCTCAAAGACCTTGGTCTACTGAGTGTCTCTATGCTTGAATCTTTACCAATAAGGATAGACGACTTTCCTCCAGGGAGTATGTTTTTACCAATTGTTGAATCGGTTCGACAGACCCTTGCAAATAAAGAGCTACTGCCTGCAGATGATGGCAGCTTTGTTAATGCCCAAAATGCAAAACTGGCTCGCAGTGGTGGCCTTAGAGATCTGCTGGATTATGAACAGCTTAGCAAACTCTTCCAACCAAAGGATGCACTAAAGTGGAATGTGATGAAGTGGTTGCAAGGTTCCATTACGCAAGATCTAACTCCTGAATTACACAAATACTTGCTTAATGAGCTGGGTGTTGATGACATTACACCAGAAAGATTTGCCCGGATAATTACCGGCAATTTTTTATCGATACAAGCAGATGAATGGCTGTTAAAGTTTTATGGATTCTTATTAGGGCAAGAAGCACTTTGGCGTTTAGCAAGCCCAGGACGTATGCAAGGTATTCTCCGTTCTAAACCCATTGTCCGGCTTCAAGATGGCAGTCATGTAGAACCATTTCGGCTTGACGGCCAAACTCCAAACGCTTTTATGCCTCCTCCTGAAGATACCGACTTTCCTATTGTGAAAAGATCTATTGCAAGTGATGAACAAGCGGAAAATTTTTTGAAACGTTTAGGTTTATCTGAACCTGACGTATTTGATGATATTATCGAACAGGTACTGCCCAAGTACTTAAAAAATGACTTCTTTTCGATTTATGAGGCCGAGCACGTCGACGATATTAATAAAATTATACGTGCTTTGACATCTGACTCTGTTGCCGGCAGGAAAAGAGTGATTAAAAAGGCAACACAAACACCTTTTCTCAAAGCTGTTGATCTCGTTGGGAACGTAGCATTCAAGAAACCCTCCGATATCTACCAGGAAAGCCCTGATTTACGGCTATATTTTTTCGGTTTGACAAACGTGTGGTTCTTGTCCGAACAACAACTGGTTTCAGCAGTTCACTCAAACTTTTTGATTGACCTAGGCATTAATACTCTGCCGCAGATCGTTCAGTTTTCTGATGGCGTGCCTCCTGATATCAAAAGAGCATCAACGCGTCCGGAGATAGTCATAAATTACAACCTTCATGGGCTAGATAATTTCCTTAAATCCTTGGAAGCTACTCATAGTTTTGAAAATAAGAAGGAATCTGTTGTCGTACTGTGGGACTATCTCAAAGATCATTTACAGCAGAAACATACACTTTTTAAGGGCTATTATCAGTGGTATAGCTCCAGAAGAACTGATAGCACTTACTTTGACTCTAAAATACTGATTAGTCTAAGAAACGCTCGGTGGATTCCTACGAGAGATGGAAGCATGGAGAAACCGGAGAACACTTGTACAGGTCAGCTTCTTGAATATTTCCAAGGGGCTGAAGAATTAATCATGGCTCTCGGCATCAGACAAGGAGTTGGTATAAGTAAACTATCCGAAAAGGATCAAAAGTACGAACATGCCAATAGCCTTGGTATTTCTCTTGAGGACATAGAACTTGTGAAAAATCATCCAGATGAGTTTGCGCAGTTTAAAGCTAAAATAGCGAAAGGAGATAATAAACCAGCATTCCCTTCACGTAATGTGACAAACCCAGAACGTCGAGAGCAACGGATCAAAGAACATCTCTCGGAATCTCCTGAAAAAAAATATGAAGAGCGTAATAGAAATGTTCGAACAAGTAGGAGTGCTATTGCCCCTTCTCTGTGGCTTAAAGAACAGTACACAAACGAAGATGGCCAAATGGTGTGTCAGATATGTAAGAAAGAAATGCCTTTCAGAAAGCGCAATGGACAGTACTATTTCGAAGCTATCGAGGCATTCTCTCAAGAGCAATTTTCCATGGAGCATGAGGCTCAGTTCTTGGCCCTATGTCCGCTTTGTGCAGCAATGTACAAAGAACTTGTGAAGAAAGATGATGCCAAAATGACCGACCTAATAAAAGTTATATTGAATAAGGAATCATTGGAAGTTCCATTGCGACTTGGTGATTTCGAAACTACGATTAAGTTTGTTGAAACCCATTTTAACGATATCAGAACGGTCGTAAAAGAATCTATAGAATCCAAAGGAGTGTCTTCAGAGAATTTCATTAATGCGAATTAAGATATTATAAGATAAGCAAAATTTAAAATACAGTATATGAAAAGCATGCTGGGGAACTAAGGTACTGACACAAACAGAGATCTTAACAGTGGAATCAATGATGCAAATGATACTAGACAACGGGGTACAATACTTCCCAAGACAGGACCGAAATCTTACAACTGAACATCGGATAGCAGACGCAAGGCGAGGGTCGAACTGATATGGAGCGAGATGGCCACCGTCAAGATGCTGAGCCCGATGATGGGGGGATTTCCTGAAGCTTGTTCCCGACAGAAACATGAAAGATTACAACACTGCATTATTCTGGTGCAAAGTTTTTCTACAGGGAAAAAGCTTTACCTCATTTTCCGTTTCAGAAGTGGCTTATGCAACAGCCAATGGGGTCAGACCTACACAATTAACAAAAGTCAATAAATTTAAACAGAAAAGGCTCACAACGTGAAACTGTTTGAAATTATTTAGTATTTCAGTGCGGCAAATTATCTCGCACTAAATCCGGTTTTAAGCTTGAATATTTCCAGTTTAATAGTATAATTAAGTTGTACCAAAAACAATTGAAACTTTTATCCAGAGTGGCTGAGGGACTGGCCCTATGAAGCCCGGCAACCTACCTGAAAAGGTGTGGTGCCAACACCAGAACCCCGAGATTTTCGGGGTGGATGATAAGAGGAGACCCATAAGCATGGATTCTTTGTATCTGTGTTTTAATGGCGGCCTAAGGCCTCTCATCCGAGAGGTCTTTTTTTCGTCTTAAAATCTGGATGAAACGTTGAAAAGGAGTGTTTGCGATGGAAGCGTCACTTCCCGCATAGAAGGGCAGCCTTTTCCAGAGATACGGTCTCAAGTGTCAAGAAAAAAAAGATTAGAAGATACAAACCGGAACAAAAAATAGCGGACATGAATATATGTCCTTTAGTTAGGGGGAAAGCTCATGTGTGAGGAGATTAGATCTGCAGAGGATGATGTAGTTTCTGAGTGGAAGGAAATTGTATCTAATGACGATGATGTGGCTTCTGGGGAACTTTTGTCTTGGAGTGGGTTGTCTGATATTTGGGACAGACACGAATTATGGGGAGAGTTTGACTTTCTTAGGGATGTCGCAGAGTTTTGTAGTCATATCGATATCGGAAGGGAAGAGTGGGATGCTAATTTTCCAGGGCATTCGGGTACTTGGCATATCATAGAGACTGACGATGAGGATGAACTGAAAAAAGAAATGCGTAAAAGGCTCGCTAGTTTGATACGGACTAACCGTAGAAAGATTAAGTTGTTTATTAAAAAGCAGGAAGAACAAGAGAAGCAAAAATTGGAGAAATTGAGAAAAGGACCAAAAAGAAGTGTCTATATAGGCACAGCGTGGATTTGGGACGATGTTTCACCTACAAAATACGAGTATTATTTTGAAACTCCATTTGATGATAAGCATCCCCGGTTAATAATATGGGAAAAAGCTAACGACCGCTGGTCTAAATCTTACGAATTGAATCATGGGTATAGCGGAGATATGAAAGAGGAAGGCATTCAATTTATGAGGCAATTCAATAAAGGTACAGATGATGTTCTCGAGGTTATTCTTGGGGCTCTTTTAAAGGAGGAATGTTGATATGTCCGAGGTTAAGTACAGGATAGTAAAGGGCAGGGTGTCCTCTATAAAAGAGGCATCGCTGGACGACCCAATATACAACAACAACTTCGTGTTTGGAGGAACTATTTTAAGAAAGTCTTCAAAGCCGGATGATGAGAAAACAGATTTGGAAGGCCAGAAGAAGGAACAAGAGAATCAGGTGGAGGCCGGAGCGGACGAAAATGTTAATTAGAACTCGTTACGTGACGCCGCTGCTAGTTGCTGCCTTTTTTGGCAGTACATCAAAAGTAATAGCGCTTATTGAAGCAGGTGCTGACCTAAATGCTAAAGATATTGAAGGTCGGACATCACTCCATGTTGCTGTACGTAACGGTCATAGAGAGATAATTACTGCTCTCATTAAAGCCGGTGCTGACATAAATACTAACGATTACTATTATTCTAATCCGCTACACGCTGCAGCTTATAGAGGCCAGGCAGACATAGCCTTAGCTCTTGTTAACGCTGGAGCTGATATAAATGCTAAAGCTGAGGACGGTTGTACACCGTTGGGTTATGCTGCACTAAATGGTCATACAGAAACAGTTATCGTGCTGATAAAAGCGGGTGCTGACATAAATATTAAGAATAGTGA
>JAAZCN010000132.1 GCA_012513245.1 Synergistaceae bacterium
CGTTAAAGCTTCAATTTAATGTATTCGCCAACCAATATTGAGGCCGGGTACAAGACTTCTTCTTCAGTTTTAGCGTGCAAAGTCAATTTTTCGGCAAAGTGTACGTACTGCATCTTATTTTCTTTTTTTGAAGCGTCCGTAAGGACCTTGAGGGCTGCAACGATCGCTTCGTGTTCTGCAAGCATCTCAGGAAGTTCTGCCTTTAATCTGTCGGTCATTGTCAGAACTTCTCTCATTTCCGGCGTGACCTGTCCATGCGCTAACACTGATAATAATCCAAGAGGCGGCATCGCATATTCTTCTTCTTTTAGGAAATGATGATGTAATACCTTCGCTACCGCTTTCGCTGCTTCTCCGGTCGCGCCCCCCGCCTTTGTTGCTTCAACTAGTTCCGCATGGAGCTCTTCATGTTCTACTTTTAATGAGTGAGGATTTTCAATTTTCATAGTCCGGTCTCCTTTGAGAGCATTATTTTGGATGGATCAACGATAATGATGGTTATGCGCGCCTGCCTTATTGAGGCCTTTCGGACAACCACCATCAAACATTTACATGCGTTTACTCAGAAATTGCTTCATCTTACCGTCTCTGCTTTGAAGGTCCACAGGGGGAGTTATCATTTTCTCGTCAAATGTTGGAGCTTCTTTCTTGTAGAAGACTCCCAGGGGAATGCGTGAATCGGAATTATAGTCCCATTCCCGAGTCGCATTAAACGCCGCCTGGAAATCGCCGGGATCATGGTTTTCTAATTCGTAAACTCGCTTGGCATAATATTCATAAAGGTTGTTAAAAGTCACACATACCTGAAGAACATCGACCAGTGCGAATCCTTTATGCATGATCGCCTCTTTAAACAAACGCGTCATAAGGTCCATTCCTTTAGAAGTGCAACGTGCCAAATAAGTTGCCTGGCTTGCCAGCATAAGTTCCAGGGGATTTAAGGGAAGTTCCAGGCTGCCATTAGGGGTAGAACGGCCCTTGAATCCTAACTCCGACGTTGGACTGTATTGAAAAGCGGTCAGGCTGTAAAGGCGGTTATTATGGATTATGACCGTAATATCAATATTCCTTTTGGCAGCAAAGATCAAATGTTCAAGTCCTTCTCCGTAGGCGTCTCCGTCACCGGCGAAACAAATGACCTTCAATCCGGAGTTGGCCATTTTAATTCCCTCAGCAACGGGTATGCTTCTGCCGTGAATAGAATAGAAACTATTGACATTCACATAATCCACGATCTTGCCATGACAACCGATCCCGGAGAGGAGAACAAAATTCTCCGGCGGGCAGACGTCTTGACTCAATTCATTCAAGACTTTTTTGATCCCATTTAAGATCGCGAAATTGCCGCACCCCGGACACCAGGTGTTCGGGGTTGATGTACCCAGATTGCTCTGACTCATGCTATCTTCTCCTTCACCATTTTTTCCAGTTCGTCTAAAGTGAACGGCCGTCCGTCATACTTCAGGATCGTCTCATCTACATCTATTCCATGGGCCTTGATAAGTCGTACTAACTGTCCGGTCGCATTATTCTCCACTGCGATCAGCTTTTTTATTCCTCTCATCGCATCTCTGAAGGCATGTTCCGGAAAGGGCGAAAGCACAATGGGCTGTATCACTTTTAATCCCAGTTTTTGCGCGACCTCTACACAGATGCCCTTGGTCGAACCCCAGCAGAGCAGTGCCGTTGTCTGTTTCTCATCTCCGTAAGTTTTTACGGTCGGAAAACTCTTCAGTTCCTCGGCTAAATATTTTTCCTTGCGCAGCCGTTTGTCCTGCATTTTTTTCGCGATGGCGGCATCTTCGGTCGTTATGCCTGATTCATCATGTTCATAACCACTAGCTTTGATGACGGCATTCTTCTCGGGGACAAAGGCCAATGGTGAGATCCCCGTTTTGCTGTCCGCATACCGCTGGTAACCTGTAGCACCGTCCCATAAGTATGGACCGTTGTCTTTTATCTCTCCCGTATCATTCACATCAAAATTACTAATGCATTCATTGAGGTCCTTATCCGTAAGAATAATAGAAGGGATCTGGTATCTCCAGGCCAGGTTCAATGCACAGGCCGACCAATAATAGGCCTCCTCCAGATCGCCGGGTGCCACGACAAAGCGTACAAACTCTCCATGCCCCGCATATAGGGCAAAATGCAGATCGCTCTGGCTGGAATAAGTAGGCAGGCCGGTGCTGGGTCCCGGTCTCTGTCCCAAAACGATCACTGTCGGTACCTCACTCATAGCGGAGAGACTCAGGCTTTCCGTCATAAGGCAGAAACCACCCCCGGACGTGCCCACCGCCGTCTTTTTACCTGCATAGGCAAAGCCGAGAGACATTAAAATTACGCTAAGTTCATTTTCCGGATGGATCACTTTTAAGGAGAAATCACTTGCCTGTTCGGCAAGAAAATGCAAAAGCGCGCTGGTAGGGGTCATGGGATAACTCACATAAACCTCTAATCCGCCTTTAATGAGCCCCAAGCCCATAGCCTGGCTGCCGGAGATCAACGGCAAGATATCCTGAGTCGGAGGCTGGATACTCTCCATAGCCTCTGCTGCGTCATATCCTTTTTTTGCTATTTTTATATTTGTGTCGATATCTTTTGTGAAATTATCTCTGAGTATCTTTTCCAACAGCTCAAATTTTATACCGACTGCCTTTGCAAACGCACCGATCAAACAGGTATTGCGCATGATCTCAGGAGCATTTTCTTCTTTGACAAGTTTTACAGTCGGTATGGACAACGTTCGGATTTGAGGAGAAAGAGCGGCCTCTTTGAGAATTTCAGAATCACAGATGACCTTGCCGCCATCGTCCAAGCGCGCTTTATGCAGTTCAAGAGTCTCTTTGTTCAAGGCCAAAAGAAAATCTACTCTGTCCCGATGGGCAGTTATCTTTGTTTGTGCAGCCCTTATTATGGAAAAGGTATGTCCTCCCCGGATCAGCGATGGATAATCGTGGTAGATGTAGACACGATAGCCGCTTTGATTGATGAGATCTCCCAATATCAGAGCAGATTTATCAACGCCGGAACCGGCACTGCCGCCTATCAAAATAGAAAAATCCTGCATTTTTTCCTCTCCCTCCTCTCACTGTTGTCTAGTCTTCTTTTACAAAATCGCTTTTCGGCACACCGCAGACCGGGCATCTCCAAGTTTCCGGTATGTCCTCAAATGCGGTTCCCGGTTTTATCTCCTGCGTATCGTCTCCCACTGCGGGATCATAAATGTAGCCACAAACAGTGCATCGATATTTTGTCATTTCATAACCTCCCTGTTGTTTAGTCTATTTTTACAAAAGTGTCTTTCGGGGAACCGCAGACCGGACATGTCCAGGTGTCGGGCAGATCCTCATATGCAGTTCCCGGAGCTATCCCCTGGGTATCGTCTCCTACTTCGGGGTCATAAATGTAACCAAGTGCCGGGCATTGGTATTTTGACATTACCTCACCTCACTTCGCAAAACCGTCATGACAATAGCAGCCAACAGGTGTTATAGTGCTCAGCTTACATTCACGGAATACGGGGCAATCGCTGCAGCTATCGTCTGGAATTCGAGGGTTACAACATGGTAGGTGGCGGTCAGACTGTTGAAATCTGCAGTGTCGCCTTACTTGAGAAGTTCAGGATCAGCTGTACGATCCACAGCTTCTCTGTTTTCGTTAATATTATTTAACAACTTAATATACTTACGTAACAAGCTATCACATCACGAGTCACTTTTCAAGGAAGTTTGACTGAAAGAATTCACAGGGATCTTCCCTAAACTATCGGGATATTTCCTCTCGCCCGCCTTCACAATTGGGGTCGCCCAAACAATCCGGCCATAATAATATTGAATATTATATTAGCCGAATACTTGCACATCCTCCCGCGGCATGCCCTCGCCGCTGCCTCTAACGACTGCCTGCCCATTGCTTGCCCGCATTTACGACTGCTTGCCCGCTTTCACACCCGCCCTTACAACATCTTCCCACCGGGCCGGCTGCGCCGGTTCTTCTCGGCGATGAAATCGCCATTTCTCGCGGCACGATCCAAGCCGCACTTCACCATTGTACGTATAGCATAAAAATAAAATTAGGAATAAAAGGAGGAATAAAAACGGAGGGGGTTTTACTTAAGATTTTAAAACCATCGAGGGATTTCCAATAGATTCACAACCGATTTGCCATCGACTCCCGCGGCATGCCCTCGCCGCTGCCTCTAACAACTGCTTGCCAACGCTTGCCTATCGCTTGCCCGCCCTTACAACATCTTCCCACCGGCTGTGCCGGTTCTTCTCGGCGATGTGATCGCCACTTCTCGCGGCTTGATTTTAGCCGCACTTCCCGCCGGAAGGATCTCCGGCTCTTTCCTTACTGTTTATAAAAAACTGGTTCCAGCTTGGCTCGGATCTTTTTTAATCTGGCACAGACAGCCTGCTGGGTAATATTGTGCTTCCCCGCAAGATCGTTTTGTGTGCAGCCATCCATAACTTCGCGTACCATAATGAATTCACCGGGCAGGAGCTTTCTTTTGACAATGTAGATTATCTCTAAAAGCATCCTTCGTTCTTCTTCAGAAGGGTCCAGGATGATTTCAGGAAGGAATTCAGGATCTATAAAATTTACATTGTTTCTCAGTCCTCTTAGTCTCTGTGCTGCTGTCCTCACATAACCGGGAAGACGACTTGCAATAAAAGCGGTGAGCCATTGTTTGTCGGTGCATTTCTCATTGAGGATCAAAAGAGCGAGATAGCCCTCCTGCACCAGATCTTCAAATTCCGCGCCTCTGCCGGCGTAGCGTCTTGCAGTTGCCTTTACCAATGGTTCATATTTTGCGATCAACTCTTCTTTCTTGACTTCATTGATATCATTCAATTTTGTTATTTACCCTCCGATTTCTATATGGATAAAGTGCTTTTTCCCGTAACTTATTGCCCGGCTGAAGCCGCAGCTCAAAGCCATATCCCGGAACCTTTCATATTCCGGTGCGGGAACCCTTATATCCGCCGCCTGCCCTACTTTATGCAGGCTTCTCTTGGCACCCCCCACGTCTTTGTTGTGAATTTCACACCTGTAGCCGCTGTTTATGATCAAAGGTCGCCCCCATTTTTCCCTTAATTTCTGCAAATTCAAAACAAGCAGCGGGTGCAGCAGCACTGTATGACAGCAAGGACACTCAAACTCTTTCAGGTTGAAATTCTCGGTAAGCTGAAAATCATTCAACCTCATTTTTTTATCTCTTTCTCTTCAAAAAACTTCAAATGCATCAGCACAAGAATGAGAATACTCCTAACTTTTGATAAAAGCGACCTATTCACCGTTAATTACTCTCCTTTCCCTCTATAACACTTCCAAGCCTGATTACTGCCAGCGTCAGCTCCTCCAGCCTGTGATCCATCCTTATCAGCAGATAAGAGGCAACAGCGACCGAAAAACCACTTTGCAGCAC
>JAAZCN010000133.1 GCA_012513245.1 Synergistaceae bacterium
AAACGCTCTGCCTGTTCCGGTAAGTATCACAACCCTTACGGACTCATCGCGTTCCACCTCTGATGTCGCGTCACAGAGCTCTTCAAAGATGAGACTTTCAAGTGCGTTCATAGACTCGGGGGACTTCATTCTTATAACTGCAACATTTTGTTCTTTAACAAGCTCTATCTTTTTATATCCGGACATCTTATCACTCCTTAATGTCGTGCCCCGCACAGCCCGGGGACCCGTCCATTATGCCGAAAAAATGCTGAGATACTTATCTCCTCTGTCAGGCTGTACAGTGACCACTATGCTCTCTTCAGGCTGTTTTTTGGCTTCCTGCAATGCCGCCCATACGTTTGCGCCGGTAGATATGCCGCTGAAAAGCCCCTCTTCAGAGGCGAGCCATCTAGCAGTCATAAGAGCATCCTCATCGCTTACCCTTTCAAACCTTGTAACAATAGTTTTGTCGAGATTTCCGGGCACGAAATTTGCCCCTATACCCTGGATTTTATGCGGGCCGGATCTGCCCTCGGTAACGATCGGACTTGAGAGCGGTTCGACAGCTATTATTTGGACATCCGGAAATTCACTGTGAAATACCTTCCCAACACCGCTTATTGTGCCCCCTGTACCGAATCCCGCGACAAAAGCCGCGATTTTTTTGTCTTTTGGCATTTGCCTCAGGATCTCGGGACCTGTAGTCATCTCGTGTGCCCAGGGATTTCCTTCGTTTGAAAACTGGTCCAGCATCAGGGCGTTCTTATCTTTTGAAAGAAACTCACAGGCGGCGTTTACAGAGCCCTGCATCCCTTCTTTTGCGGAAGTAAGTATGAGTTCTGCTCCGAAGGAAGACAGAATCGTCCTTCTCTCTACAGACATAGATTCAGGCATCGTAAGTACTACTCTCAGCCCCATTGCCCTCCCAAGCAGGGCAAGGCCTATGCCTGTATTGCCGCTTGTCGGCTCAACAAGGACGGTATCACCCTTAAGGTCGCCTTTAAGTTCAGCCCTTTTAAGCATTCCCCACACGGCCCTGTCCTTTATCGAACCGCCCGGATTGGCCCCCTCCAGTTTTATCCAGACATCCGCTCCCCCGGTCTCTGTCTTGAGCTTATAGAGTGGCGTATTGCCGATCAGGCGCAATATTTTGATATCATCGACTTTAATGTTCATCATTCCGATCTCCTTCATCTATGACACCTCTTCACAACCTGCAAAATATTATGATTTCAGGATCAGTTGTGGATCACTACATATAAATTCAGCCAGAAGGCAAATGCTCCCCAAAGAACATAAGGTACAAGAAGAGCCGCAGCAAGACGGTCATGTCTATTAAATTCCGCAACAGTCCATAAGAGTGAGCATAAGAGAAGAAAGAGGATCGCAAGCGCAGAGGAGGGCTGCCTGAAGTAAAAAAAAGCCCAGCTCCAGACCAGGTTTACAGAAAGCTGTACGATATATGGGATAAGGGCTCTGAATTTAGCCTTCCTTGCGATCCTGAAAGCAGAATACCCCATAAGGGCGTAAAGAAAAGACCATACTATGGGAAAAGCTATATTGGGCGGAGTCAACGCAGAGCGGGCAAGACCGCTGTACCACATCATCGAGCTTTCATCCATCGCACTGCTTCCCAAAAATGCAACTGCAAAGGAGAGACCCTCCCAGAACAGCAAAGAACGCAAAAATTTCATCATTTTCCCTTAGTCACCTCTCTCTTTTCCATCTCAATTATATTTCTCTTGTTGATCTCATCGGCCACAAAGTATGCTACGGATTCAAGCACGTAGGTCTCTCCTTTGTATTTCCTGGGGGTGTCCACACCTAAAAATCCCCAGAACTTTCTTTTTATCGTTATGGGTATTGCATACATATCCACGATACCTTGGGCTGCAAGTCTTTCGTACTCTTCAGGGTCGGTCTCCTTAAATTCCGATATGTCCGTTAAGAATACCGGTTCATGTTTTGTAAAGGCGTTATGCCAAAGTGGCGACTTTTCCAGTGGAAAATTCCGGAGGTTGTTGATCTCAGGGGCTATCCCCTCTGCAAGCCACTCGTTTGTCATGCTTATAGTGTGCCCGTCCCCGTTAATACGCATCATGTAGCTCCTGTCTGCCTTGTATAGGTCTGCAACAAGTTTCAGGATGACGTTCATTGACTCTTCAAGGTCATGCGCACATCCCATCTCCTTTAGCCCTTCCAGAAGTTTCTTTTCTATCTTCAGCCTTGAAGAGAGCATTTTTTGCTGTTTCTGCTTCTCTGTCAAATTGATGGCCCATTCGATCCTTGCAAGCCTTCCGTTCCAATCCAAAAGTTTATCCTTGAGCAAATAGTAATATCCTGAGTCAGGGTCTGTGCGTTCCCATATATAGTATTTATCCTTGGAAAGCAGGTGCATGGTGCAGAAAGAGCATGGCTGGTCTGAGCCAAATAAAAACTCATGGCACTTATGGTTTTTGAAATCCTTTCCCTTAAGCCAAGGCAGCTCCCTTCCTGTCCTGTTCAGGTAGAGCAATTCGTAGCTCTCCACATCACTTACGTATACGATGTCATCAGTCTCATCCAGCATTACCTCCCAGTTTTTCATCCGGGCTTCTTTCTCGTCATACAGGAGACGCTCTCTCGCCCTTAGGACAAAGAGGCTTATCGTGTCAGATATAGTTCGTATTGTATCCATTTCTTCTTTTGTGAAAACATGCTTCTTTTCATAATGCTCAAAAGCAAGCACTGCCTTCCTTTTATCATTCTCAACAATGTAGCAGAACATACTTGATTTTACGCCCCTGTCTCGCATATCATCATTTTCAAGGAAAAGAGGGACACCAAATTCAACATCGCTGCATAAAAGAATGTTGTTTTCATCAAGATTAGGCTTTATCGAAGACCATTCATCAGCCTCAAATCTTTTTCCTTCCACTTCAACTGAGTCGATTCCCTCCGCACAACATTCGTACAGGATCTCGTAATATGTATCGTCTTCTGAGAATACCGAGAGGTCGACGCGTCCCAGGCCAAAAGACTTGCCTACAAGGTCAAAAAGTACGGGGACCGCTTTGTCAATATCATCATACTGATTAAAGAGTTTAAGTATGTATTCCGCTACATTTTCCCTGAAGTTTTTCTGAACAATTCCTTGAGCTGCGTTGATCTCT
>JAAZCN010000134.1 GCA_012513245.1 Synergistaceae bacterium
GAACAGCTGGATCAGCTTTTGAACAGGTACCGGGGGACCAAAGGCAGCGTAATACCTGTGCTCCAACAGGCTCAGGATATATTTGGATATCTCCCGAAAGAGGTCCAGATCAAAATCAGCAAGGAGCTCGATATCCCCATCAGCCAGATGTACGGTGTTGTCACCTTTTACTCCCAGTTTCACCTGGAGCCTCGCGGAAAGAACATTATCAGGTCATGCCAGGGAACAGCATGCCATGTCCGCGGAGCAAAGGCTGTTCTTAATGCTATCCGTGAGAAGCTGGAGCTTAAAGAGGATCAGGTAACAACTACGGACCTTGAGTACACACTTGAAACAGTGGCATGCATCGGAGCCTGTGGTCTGGCTCCATGTATCATGATCAACGATGATACCCATGGCAGGCTCACTCCTGAAGCGGTCGGTCCCATGTTTGAAAAGTACTGTAATAAATAAGAAAGGCAGGATATATCAATGACTATAAAAAGCCTTGAAGATCTTAGGAAGATAAAAGCTGAATCACAGATACAGACAAAAGCCCGTAAAAATAATGATACACAGGTCATCATTGGAATGGGGACCTGCGGGATCGCTGCGGGTGCTCGTGAAGTTATGACCGCTGTTCTTGAAGAACTTGCGAAACGCAACCTCAATAATGTCTCAGTCCTTCAGACCGGATGCATAGGAATGTGCCAGAAGGAACCCCTCATGGACATAGTCCGCCCTGGTGAGGACAGAGTCACTTATGGGCCGGTATATCCGGCGGACGTCCCCCGGATAATCGCTGACCACCTTGTAAACGGAATTATTGTTGAGGATCTTGTTGTGGCTAAGATCCCCAACAAAGAATAGGACTGGGGGAGGAATTTACCATGGCTCTTGTGAGAGCTCACATACTCATCTGTACCGGTACAGGCTGCACCGCATCCGGAGCCAAGGATGTGCTTGCTAAATTTGAAGTAGAACTTAAGGCAAAAAAACTGCGTGATGAAGTAAGCCTCGTTGAAACTGGATGTCACGGATTCTGCGAGGCCGGGCCTCTTGTGATAATTTATCCTGAGGGAACTTTCTACACCCGCGTAAAGCCGGAAGATGTTGCTGAAATAGTCGATGAACATATACTAAAGGGGAGGATCGTATCCCGTCTTCTCTTCAAGGAACCCTTAACAGCGGAACAGGTACCAAGCTACGATGAGATCGCTTTCTATAAAAAGCAGCACCGTCTGGTCCTCAGGAACTGCGGACATATAAATCCCGATTCTATAGAAGAATATATCGGAGCCGATGGTTATGAAGGACTTGCGAAGGCACTTCTGGAAATGACACCTGAGCAGGTCGTGGAAGAGATGAAGAAGACCGGACTCCGTGGACGCGGGGGCGGCGGGTTCCCCACAGGAATGAAGTGGATGTTCTGCGCAAAATCTCCCGGACCTAAAAAATATGTAATATGCAACGCTGACGAAGGAGACCCGGGTGCGTTTATGGATCGCTCACTTCTTGAGGGCGACCCGCATAGAATACTTGAAGGAATGGCTATCTGTGCATATGCGATAGGTTCTGACGAAGGCTACATTTATTGTCGCGCTGAATATCCGCTTGCTATCAAGCGCCTGAAACAGGCTATCGCTCAGGCTGAAGAAGCAGGGCTGCTGGGTGAGAAGATCCTTGGCACCGACTTCAATTTCACGATCCACATCAAAGAAGGAGCAGGCGCTTTCGTATGCGGCGAAGAGACGGCACTTATGGCATCAATAGAGGGCAAACGCGGCATGCCGCGCCCCCGTCCTCCATTCCCGGCAGTTAAGGGACTATGGGACAAACCAACCAATATCAACAACGTTGAGACCTTTGCCAACGTTCCTTACATATTCAGGGTCGGAGCAGAAGAGTATGCGAAGCTCGGCACTGAAAAATCGAAGGGGACCAAGGTCTTTGCACTTACAGGAAAAATCAACAACACGGGACTTGCAGAAGTTCCTATGGGCATAACAATGCGAGAGATCATTTTTGATATCGGCGGAGGCATCATGGACGGCAAAAAGTTCAAGGCCGTCCAGATAGGCGGCCCCTCAGGCGGATGTATACCGGAACAGCTCCTCGATACCCCTGTGGACTATGATTCGCTGATTGCTGCAGGAGCAATGATGGGATCCGGTGGACTGGTTGTAATGGACGAAGGGACCTGTATGGTGGACGTTGCCAAATTCTTCCTCAACTTCACCCAGTCTGAATCCTGCGGTAAATGTACGCCCTGCCGAGAAGGAACGAAACGCATGCTCGAAATGCTCACAGCTATAACAGACGGAAAAGGGAAAGAGGGCGACATCGAGAAACTGGAGAGACTTGCCAAGTCTATAAAGGCCGGGGCACTCTGCGCCCTTGGTCAGACAGCTCCGAATCCCATCCTTTCCACTCTGCGTTACTTCAGGGATGAATATGAGGCCCATATATACGAAAAGAGATGTCCCGCAGGGGTTTGCACAGCATTGCTCGGCTATAAGATCACCGAAAAGTGCGTTGGCTGCGGCATCTGCAAAAAGGTGTGCCCCGTAGACGCCATATCCGGTGAACCCAAAGGAAGACACACAATAGATCCGGATAAATGCATTAAGTGCGGAGCCTGTATGGAAAAATGCCCGTTCAAGGCGATAGTCCGCGGTTGATCATGGTTGAGAGGAGAGACATTAGATGGAACTGGTAAAGGTAACTATAGATAAAAAAACAGTATCCGTACCGAGCAGCTATACAGTAATAGAAGCAGCTCAGGTAGCAGGCATACACATCCCCCAGCTCTGCTACCACTCGGAACTTAGCAAAGAGGGAGCATGCAGGGTCTGTGTGGTCGAAATTGAAGGAGCCCGCGGACTTGGCGCTGCCTGTGTATATCCTGTCTCTGACGGGATGGTCGTCCATACGAACACCCCCCTTGTCAGAGAGACGAGAAAGACAGTCGTGGAACTCCTGCTCGCGAACCATCCTCAGGAATGCCTCACATGCCAGAAGAACAACAACTGCGAACTTCAGACTATTGCGGCAGATCTTGGCATCCGAGAGATTCCTTACACAGGAGAGAAACGCAACGCCGAAAAAGACGAATCCAATCCATGCATCGTACGTGATCCAAACAAATGCATACTGTGCGGCAGGTGCATCAGGGCGTGTCATGAACATCAGGGACTAGATGTTTATTCATTCGTAAACCGCGGATTCGATTCCCTTGTTGAACCGGCTTTCAGCTATGGCCTCGATAAGGTTACCTGTACGTACTGCGGCCAGTGCGTAGCAGTGTGCCCGACAGCTGCGATCTGTGAAAAAGATGATACAGAAAAGGTCTTTGATGCGCTTGGAGATCCCAACAAATACGTCATAGTACAGACTGCGCCTGCGACTCGTGTCGCCCTTGGAGAAGCGCTTGGGCTTCCGGCCGGTGAAATAGTGACAGGTAAGATGGTAGCCGCACTTCGTAAACTTGGTTTTGACAAGGTGTTTGATACGGACTTCAGCGCGGACCTAACCATAATGGAAGAGGGGCATGAGTTCCTTGACAGAGTCGTAAACGGAGGAACGCTTCCGATGATAACCTCCTGTTCTCCGGGTTGGATCAATTTCATCGAAATGAAGTACCCCGATCTTCTCCCGCACCTTTCATCGGCGAAATCGCCTCAAGGCATGTTCGGTGCCCTTACTAAGACATACTGGCCTGAGACTCAGGGTATCCCGCTTGAAAAGATATACAGTGTTTCTATCATGCCCTGTACTGCCAAAAAGGCTGAGTGCGTAAGGCCTCAGCTCCAGAGCAATCCCGGCATTCCTGATGTTGATACGGTCATTACCACAAGAGAGCTTGGAAGGATGATAAAAAGCGCCGGAATAGACTTTAAGAACCTTCCGGAAGAAGATTATGACAGCCCTCTAGGTCTTTCGAGTGGTGCAGCCGTTATCTTCGGCGTAACGGGCGGAGTTATGGAAGCAGCTTTACGTACGGTCTATGCTGTCCTAAATGATGGCAAGGACCTGCCCGGAATCAATTTCATGCCGGCCCGCGGAATGGAAGGCATCAAAGAAGCTACAGTAGATGTTCCTGTGGATGGAAAGAACGTCACTGTTAAGCTTGCGATAGCCCACACACTCAAAAATGCAAGGATCCTTATGGACAAGGTTCGTGCAGGAGAGGCTGACTATCATTTTATCGAGATCATGGCATGCCCCGGAGGCTGTATAGGCGGCGGTGGACAGCCCCAGCCTGTTAATGCCGAAGTTAGGGCGGCCAGAACTGCTGCCGTCTACAGGGTCGATGAGTCAAAGGAAATTCGACAGTCTCATAATAATCCCGACATAGTGGCCCTTTACGATAATTGGCTTGGGAAACCTCTTGGTGAAAAGTCGCACCACCTCCTCCATACCACATACAAAGCACAGCCAAGGGAAGTATAGAAATCCTCTATAAAACGTAAACAGAGAGGAGGCCTGAAGGCCTCCTCTACTTTTTTAACTTATATCTGTATAATGGTATTTACAGTAAGATTAGAATGTCGCTATATATTAAAGATAGTCTATTATGAGGAAGGTCACTTTGACAGCCTCAGGATGTCAGGAGTTGTAGCTTTTGAATAATGCAGAAAAACAGAAAATTTATCTGATACGTCACGCTAAACCGGACCTTCCCCACAAAGGGAAGCTTTATTACGGCTCAACGGACTACCCTCTTTGCGAAGAGGGAATGATTATGGCGAGAAACTTATCCAAGGACCTCAAAGACCTGGAAATGAATGCTGTTTTTTCGAGTGACTTAAAAAGGGCAAGAGATACAGCTGAGATAGTTCTGGCAGGACGTCTCTCCGGTGTAAGACAGGTAAGGGGCCTTCGTGAAATACACCTTGGAGAGTGGGAAGGCAAGAGCTTCGACGAGGTAAGATCCACATGGAACGATATCTACGAAAAAAGAGGAACATCCTTTGATTCTGTCGGGCCGCCCGGAGGAGAGAGTTTCAAGGATCTTCAGAAACGAACGGTCCCTGCTTTTGAGGAAATACTTAATAATAACCCCTTAGGCAGTATTCTGGTTTTTGCCCACGGAGGAGTGATCTGGACACTGATGTGCAATTATTTTGGCTTTAAGCTGAATGATATTTTTTTCTACCCAATGGACTTCTGCGGGATACATTTGATTGAACGCACAGGCGAATTCATGAAACTGATAAAATATAATTGGAGTTCGAACCTGTCCTGAGAACGATCTAAAAGTGCTGCCCAATGGTCTGATCATTGGTTCATGGCAGCCGATCTCTGAATCGATTGGAGGAATAAGTTATGAATAGGCAAAAAGGAGGGTTTTTTCCCGGTCTTGTCGTAATGCTGGTAATAATACTTCTTTCCGCTACAGCGCTTCTTGCTGTTGCGACTATCCGGGAGAGAAACATAGTAAAAGCAGAGTCTCTTCTCCGTTCGGGTGACTACTA
>JAAZCN010000017.1 GCA_012513245.1 Synergistaceae bacterium
AAGTATAGTTTTACCCTGTTCTCTGTTTACCTTTTCTATAAGCTCAAGAGTTTCAACCTGGTGTCTGTAATCCAGAAAATTGGTCGGTTCATCGAGGAAAAGGATGTCTGTATCCTGTGCCAGAGCCGCGGCAATAAGCGCCTTCTGACGTTCGCCTCCGCTGAGACTATTCAGCTGGCGGTCTGCAATATTCATGACTCCTGCCGTCTCAAGGGATCTGTCTATTATCTCCCTGTCCTCTATCGTTTCTCCACCCAGCGCCTTCTGCCATGGATAACGTGACATTAGCGCAAACTCCCTCACAGTATAGGGAAGCGAGTCAGAACCTGTCTGATGTACCCAGGCTATCCTCCTGGCAAGCGTCCGCTCGGACATTGAAGAAAGCGGACTGTCTTCGAGCGATATCCGGCCGGAAAAGTTTTTATAAAGACGGCCTAAACATTTTAAAAGCGAGCTCTTACCTGCTCCATTAGGCCCTATAATACCCAAGTACCTGCCCTTTCCAAGAGAAAAGGATATTTCCTTAAGTATGGGAACTCCTCCCAGTTCAAGAGAGAGTCCTTCGACATCTAGAAAATTCGAGTTATTTACCATTTGACCTCCGGATGGATCGCCTTAGCAAATGCTTTGAGTATCTTTCCTGACCTTGCGCCCGGCCTAAGATATATAGTCCCCTGCATTATATATATCCTTCCTTTGGTTACAGCATCAACCTTAGCGCTTTTCTCCCACTGGCTTTTAAGATATTTTTCATTAAAAATAGTATCTACATCTATATTATCCTTTGAATGATAAAAGGCTTTCTCTCCAACAAGATCTATTATTACGTTGGGATTTATTTGCATCAGCCCCTCGAGAGAGACCTGAGGATAGACGGCTTTGCTATCCTTCACAGCATTCTCTCCCCCTGCAAGGTATATCATCTCTCCGTAAAAATTTTTGTTGCTGGCCACATAGAAGCTGTTGATCTGGTGCTCTGAGAGTTCTCTTGAAACACAAAAGAGTACTTTGGGTCTCTTCAATCCCTTAACCTTTGACGTTACCAATTTTACGTCGCTTCGTATGCCTTCCACCAGTTTTGTCGCCTTTTTTTCGGCTGCACATATTTTTCCAAGCCTTGTGATGGAATCGCAGATCTCATCGATGCTGTTTTGTTTCATGATGATGTAGGGAATCTTAAGTTTATCCAGTTGCGGCGTAAACTGCATGTGCATGTCCTGCAGGAGCAGAAGGTCCGTCTTCATTGACATAACCGCTTCAAAATTTATAGCTGCGAAATCACCAATTTTAGGTTTTTGGGTTGCTTCTGGAGGATAATCGCAGAAATTAGTCACTCCGATGATATTATCTCCCTGTCCAAGCTCGAACAGAATCTCTGTACCGACAGGCGTCATCGAAATTATTCTTTTAGGGGCAGCCTCAACCATTCCGTTCATGACGAACAATATAAAAATAATTAATAAAAAAAACTTTGACCTACTCAAGATAAAACCCCTTTTCCATATCCAGAAACAAAAAAGGAAGCCGAACGGCTTCCTCAAAAATGCTTAATAATGAGGATGAATAACGCCCGCGCATAACACCCATCATCAATTTTAGGTCGCCTGACTTCCC
>JAAZCN010000018.1 GCA_012513245.1 Synergistaceae bacterium
GTCCTGAACTTTGTAAGATATCTTAAGTCCAATCTGGCTCCCGTCATCAAGGAGGCGCATGTAGGCGTTTGTGTCTTCAGGAGTGGAAATGATCAATATTTCCCTGATCCCTGCAAGCATAAGGACAGAGAGGGGGTAGTAGACAAGCGGCTTGTCATAAACAGGTAGAAGCTGTTTTGATACAGCCTTTGTTATCGGGTAGAGCCTGGTGCCTTTGCCTCCTGCCAGAATAATGCCTTTCATGATCCTTCACTCCCTATAAAATGATAAACAAGACAGCAGTGTAAAAAAAGTTTGAAGCTACTAGCCGAGGATGATCGAGCAGATCCTTTTAACGTCTTCGGTCGCTAAGTCTGCATAGATCGGAAGTGTCAATATCCTCTCAGATATGTACTTTGCAATAGGTGTTGATTCCGGATCGAACCTGCCTTTATAGCATTCAAAGCTGTTTGTCAGAGGATAAAAATATTTCCTTGGGAAGATATTTTCTTTTTTCAGCAATTCATCGACTTGGTCACGTGAGTATTTGTACCCATCAAAGACGACAGGGAAGTACGCATAGTTAGATTTGACGTTATCCGGGATCTCTGGGAGTTTAATGCCAGGCACCTTGGAAAGAAGATCGGTGTATGTTTCAAATACGGTTTTTCTCTTTTTGATTTCTTCATCCACATGCCGTAAGTTGCATATGCCCATGGCAGCCTGGAATTCGTTCATCTTGGCATTTCCCCCGACAGATTCGACCGTTTCAGGGCCGGTGATGCCGTAATTTTTGAGGTGATCCAGAGTCGGCTTAAGGGAGCTGTCTTTGAAGACAACGGCTCCGCCCTCTATAGTATTGAAGACCTTTGTGGCATGAAAGCTGAACATTGAGGCATCTCCAAAGTTGGCGACCTCTTTTCCGTCTACCCTTACGCCGAATGCGTGTGCCGCATCGTAAATCACTTTTAATCCGTGTTTATCTGCGATTTCTTGTATGGCGTCGACATTGCAGATGTTGCCGTAAACGTGTACCGGAATTATTGCAGATGTTTTTTCTGTGATGAGGGACTCAATTTTATCTGTATCAATTGTCATGCTCTTTCGATCTATGTCGCAGAATACAGGTTCCAGACCGTTCCGTACAATGGCGTGGGTCGTTGAGATAAAGGTGAAGGGAGTGGTTATTATTTCTCCGGTCAGGCCCATTGCGGCAATGATGTTTTCAAGAGCAAGGTGTCCGTTAGTAAAGAGAGAGAGATTTTGCGCCCCAAGATAATCAAGCAAGAGCGACTCAAGTTTTTTGTGTTTTTCTCCCATGTTTGTCAGCCAATGAGATTCCCAGAGATCTTTTATCTCTGAGATATATTCTTCAAATGGCGGCATTGAAGATCGCGTTACAAGTATTTTATCTCTCATCTGAAAGCAGCTCTTTTCAATAAGTTATAACCCTAGTCTTGTACAAGTCCCAGCCTTTGGCATTGGTATTTGCCATTAATGATATCATCTACCCACTCTGTATTTTCCAGATACCATTCTACAGTTTTGCGGATACCGGTCTCAAAAGTCTCTTTGGGTTCCCATCCGAGTTCCCTTTTTATCTTTGATGCATCTATGGCATAGCGCCTGTCATGGCCGGGGCGGTCTTTTACGAAGGTTATCTGTGAATCATATTTACTGCCGTCGGTCTTGGGCCTAAGTTCATCCAGTATGGAGCATACCGCATTGACGATCTCGATGTTCTGCATTTCACAGTTTCCGCCGACGTTGTATGTTTCTCCCGGGATGCCCTTTTGCATGACTGTATAAAGCGCACAGCAGTGATCCTCAACATACCGCCAGTCCCGAACATTCTTGCCGTCGCCGTATATGGGAAGTTCCTTCCCTGCAATGGCATTGTGGATCATCAGAGGTATCAGTTTTTCAGGGAACTGCCTCGGTCCGTAGTTGTTGGAGCAGTTGGTCGTCAGTACAGGGAATCCGTATGTATGGTGCCAGGCTCGGACAAGATGGTCGGAAGATGCCTTTGATGCTGAATAAGGAGAGTTAGGGGCATAGGGAGTCTCTTCCGTGAAATACCCCGTATCTCCGAGGCTTCCGTATACCTCATCCGTTGATATATGGAGGAACCTAAAAGTGCTTTTGTTAAGTGCAGGATAAGCATTCTGCGTGAAGCTGTTGTGAAGCAATGGTGAAGCAGTTGTAGAGGAATTAGGGAGCGATTCGTAGTACTTTCTGGCTGCTGTCAGCATTGAAAACGTGCCGTTGATGTTTGTATTTATAAAC
>JAAZCN010000135.1 GCA_012513245.1 Synergistaceae bacterium
GGAGATAGGGGTGTAAATAATGGCAGTTAAGAAAAATGAAACAGCGGCCCCTGTATCCTTCATATGGGGTACAGGCAGAAGAAAGAACGCTATTGCCCGAGTACGCATCTGCGAAGGTGACGGCAAGTTTCTTATCAACAACAGGGAAGTAAGCGACTATCTTCCGCGTTTTTACTGGGCTTCACAGGCGGTAGAAGCGTTGAAGGTAGCCGGTGTTGAGGGCAAGATAGATGTATTCGTCAATGCCCACGGCGGCGGACTTACAGGTCAGTCAGGTGCAGTACGCCTTGGTGTCGCAAGAGCGATCCTTAAGATGTACCCAGCAGCACGTCCCGCCCTTAAGAAGGCCGGACTTCTTACCCGCGACTCACGCATGGTCGAACGTCAGAAGGTCGGACTCAAGGGCGCAAGAGCCGCTAAGCAGTTCTCAAAGCGTTAGTTTTGGGATTTTAGGATCAAACGCTGTTCTGCAGCTTTTATGGAGGTATTCCGGGCACTGCTGTTCGCCTGAAATACCTCTTTTTTATGTTTTTTTACTTGACCTTGCAGTTGTTGCGCACTAAACTTTACTGCGTAGAAAGCGATACATCGGGCAACACCCGAAGAGGGGAGCAGTCCATGGATAGTCCTAGTCCAAGTCCTGAACCTCAAGGACGTTTAACGAATATTTTCTAGCCCGGGCTGTCTTTTTTAGCACCCGGCGCTGCCGGGTGTGGAGTATTTAATAAATTTCTCTCTTTTCATTCCTTCACCCCCATAGATTTAAAGAAGTTTTTTGGCCGGACGGTACATTATACCGGTGTATCTTTTTGATGACGTCTCCTGACTTACGTATCAATTAATGTTTCAGGTCGTGAGATAATTCAAAAACTCAGCGGGGGAGGAGAAAACAATGCTAAAAATTTTAAAGACATTTGACGACAGGCTTCTTGAACTCCATCAGGACAATATCGAATCCGGAGCATGGATAAGCCTGATAAAACCAACTGCAGAAGAACTTATAATAACAGAGAGGTTAACACAAGCTCCTCAGGACTTTGTAAGATCTGCACTGGACCCGGAAGAATCCTCCCGTATTGAAATAGAAGACAATCACATCCTTGTTCTTATCAATGTTCCTGTCAATCACCAAGAGAGACCGGGAGAGTACGATACGATACCTCTTGGGATAATTGTGACACCTGATTTCTTTGTGACGATCTGTCAGGAGCACAACGATATCCTTCATAGTTTCACAGAGAGCCGATACAGGTATTTCAGCACTTATAAAAGGACCAGGTTCCTGTTCCAGCTTTTGTACCATTCAGCCCTGCTCTTCCTAAAGGACTTGAGACAGATGGCAAGGAAATCGGACAAAATTGAACAGGATCTGCGTCTTTCAATGAAGAATGAGGAGCTTTTTCAGCTCCTTGACCTTCAAAAGGGACTTACGTACTACTCTATGTCCCTGCGCTCAAACAAGGTTGTCGTAGAGCGGCTGCTCCGTTTATGTTCCAACCCCGAGATCAAGCACCTGATAAAGATCAGGGAAGAGGACGAAGAACTGCTTGATGACGTAAGAGTTGAATACGATCAATCTATTGAAATGGCTCAAATCCAGACGGTCGTTTTGGCAGGAATGATGGATGCCTTTGCATCCGTAATTTCCAACAACCTTAACATAGTCATGAAATTTCTAGCCTCAGTAACGATAGTCCTTGCGATCCCTTCAATGATCGCAAGCTTCTTTGGAATGAATGTTCCTATCCCCTGGTCATCGAACCCATTGGGGTTCTTTATTGTTGGGATGTTAACAATGGCACTAACTATAGTGACCATATTTCTCCTTTGGAAAAAAAAGTTTTTCTAGGAATAACGGTATCCGGCTAATATAAATGAATGAAAGCAATAAGAAAGTTTATTTTCACGGGAGTTTTTCACATAAAAAGATATTGCGCCTTTTTTCTCTAAGTTAGATGCATGAATTGTTTTGTTTTGACGTTTTATTCATTTAATGTCTGTAGGATTAGTCTTTTACCCCTTTACTCGAATCAAGAAGAGTAATACAATTAACGGTGTGTGTAAGAATTGTCCCGATCTTGGGACAGATTTCTTAAAGTAAATGCCCTTTTAGGGCGAAAAATCCAAGGAGGTTTTTTGTATGGCCGTACAGAAACGTACTTCCAAGAATGTTCTTCTTGCAACAGCTTTGGAGAACTTCTACGCAGCGGCAGAAGAAATGAATCTTGATGAGGGTCTTGTAGAAGTCCTCAGTCGACCGGAAAGATCTCTCTGTGTCTCCGTCCCGGTTACGATGGACGACGGTTCAGTAAGAGTATTTGATGGTTACCGCGTGCAGCATTCTACAGTCTGTGGACCGGCAAAGGGCGGTCTCCGTTTCCACCCTGAAGTCAATCTCGAAGAGTGCGAAGCTCTCGGAAGCCTTATGACATGGAAGTGTTCACTTGCCGGTATTCCATACGGTGGGGGCAAGGGTGGCATTGCTGTAGATCCTTTTGAACTTTCTCCTCGTGAACGTGAAATGATGACTCGTACATTTGCAGCCCGTATCGCTTCATTCATTGGCGACTGGACAGACGTCCCGGCACCTGACGTAGGCACCACCGGTCAGGAAATGGTCTGGATAATGGATACCGTTTCAAAGCTTCGCGGCAAACTTGAACCCGGTGTAGTAACAGGAAAACCCATCGCTTACTGGGGATCAAAAGGACGCAATGCAGCAACAGGTCTTGGTGTTGCAACATGTGCTCTTGAATTTCTTAAAACGCAGAAAATAGACCCTAAAACGGCAACAGCTATCGTACAGGGTTTTGGTAATGTAGGAAAATTCAATGCTCTTTATCTCCAGGAAGCAGGAGTTAAAATCGTTGGTATCAGTGATATTACCGGTGGTTACTATTGTAAAGACGGAATTGATGTAAAGTCAGCGAAGGCTTTTGCCGAAGCACATCCGAAACGCATCCTAGATGGCTACACACAGCCCGGACTCGTCAGGATGAACGGTGAAGAGATCCTTGAACAGGAATGTCTTGTTCTTTCACCCTGCGCCCTTGAAGGCGTTATCAGCGAAAAGAATGCTGACAAACTCAAGTGCAAATATATCGTCGAAGGCGCAAACGGACCCACAAGACCCGACGGCGACGTTATCCTTGACAAGCGTGGCATCCTTGTGGTTCCTGACTTTCTCGCCAACAGCGGCGGAGTCATCGGTTCATACTTTGAATGGGTGCAGGACCTCGCCGGATTCTTCTGGACAGAGGAAGAGTACAATAACCGCCTCGTACCGATCATGAAGGACAACTTCAAGAGAGTATGGGATTATTCACAGGAACATGACGTCAAGATGCGCCGCGCAGCATTCCTCGTCGCTATCAAACGCGTTGCAGACGGTCTTAAGCTGAAAGGTTACTTCCTCTAAGCTTTAGCTGACCAA
>JAAZCN010000136.1 GCA_012513245.1 Synergistaceae bacterium
CAAAAACAAAACGGACTATTCTCTGCAAGATTTTATCGATGCCAAATATGAAGATACTATGAGCACCGAAAATGCAAAATGCCCCTCAAACGGCATCTATTCTGAAGGGGAAGAAAACGGAAGGGAAGTTGTCTTGTGCTCCGTCCACTATCCAACACCGGGCGCTGGAGACGAACCAGGTGGCGGAGACACGCCGGGCGGGGGACTCCCAGCAGGATCATTTTATATTCCCGGGACTGGAGACACCATAGTAGGATCGGGTGATTGGACAGCTCCAGGTATAGTTAGAGTCGATCACTCAGGCTCTTGGGCCGGTACTTATGTTAATTTTAATAAAAACGATAAATTCACTTATAAGATCAGTGGTAAGGACGAATATTACATTGCGGTAACTGACAGCAACGCTGACGGCCACGTTGATAGTATTTATGTCGCGGGAGATCATCCGGATCTGACCCCTGACGGCCTTCCTGCTTCTGCATATAGTTATGGATATGGTCTGGTAAAATTCACTGGAGTATCAAAAAACTGGGAAAATATCCTGAATGGGGACAAATTCTATAGGGGCGACGTTATATATTACAATGGCGATTATTATGTCCTTATGAATGCTCTTGGTGTCGCATACCCTATTACAAAAAACCAAGACTGGTCAAACTCTCCAGACAAGGATCCCGGCACATGGTACAAATTAAGTAATTAATTTTCTGATCCTTAGAAAAAACTATAAAAAAGATCTTTCGGAACCTTAGGAAGATCTTTTTATGTACATGTGACCTGCGTATTGTTTCTTGTAAGACTTGGATTATCGGAATAGATGGCTATGAACTGAGTGTACCATATGAGATAACACTAGTAAAAGATTGTATTTCACTGCTGTCCAATATAGCTCAAAATCCCAAATAACCCCCAGTGATAGCAAGGCTTTATTAATCGTTCTTGGACGCATTTAAAACCAGGTTGTCCCTTTTGGTTTTCTTGTTATTTTCCACTTGCTCGCTCTTGGCTGTCCAATACCTCAGTTAAATATTAATTGCTGTTGTGGTACCGGTACGTCGGGCGGTGTTTCGTATGGATTGTCCAACCAATCCAGTAATGATCGGTATGTAAAGAGGTTCAACCTTAACATTGTGCTCATTACAGAGAACGACCATTTCATTTTTGAGAGATGATGCAGCCACTTTATTATCAGCAGAGATATCATGGCTGTCCAAATCTGTATTCGTAATGCGTTTTCACTGGTCCCGATAAATGTCTTCACGTTTAATGTCTGTTTTAGTGTCTTGAAAAACAGCTCTATCTCCCAGCGTTCTTTGTATATTGCCCCTATCGTTGATGCAGCAAGTTTAAAATTGTTGGTGAGTATTTTTATCTCTTCTTGTTTTTCTTCATTCCAGACTGTTACAAGACGGAGTTTCTTAGGATATTTGGTTCTCGTATTTATGCCTGTCAGTTCTATTTCATCATCTGAACGCACATTGCTTTTGTAAGGTCCAATCACGTGCAGTGATGTTTGGTAGCGGATGTTGTCTTTCATTCTTGTAACAAAGAATATCCCGTTTTTGTTCCATCTGCTGAATTGGTCAAAGTCTAAATATCCTCTATCCGCAGCTATTATCGAACCCGGCTTCAGGTTCAGGGTCTTTGAGATTGCACTATCATGTATCTTCGCATCTGTTATCGTTACGAATGACGGCATGTAGTCACTCTGGTCAAGCAGTACGTGTACCTTTACGCCCCCCTTAGTCTGTCTGTAGTTTGCCCACGGAAATAATGACAGACAAAGGCTTATGGTTGTAGAGTCAAAGAGGAACAGTTTGTTCTTAAACTTAAATTTCTTCTTGCTGCTCTCCAGC